>JACIYD010000022.1 GCA_014360105.1 Clostridia bacterium | reverse complement strand
GAGCAAGGTGCAGGCTGCGATCGGCAGCAACCCGCTCACCCCCTTAGAGAGGCGCTTCCCAAGACCGCCAGGGGGTTAACGGGGCCGCATCCCCGGCCGAGCGCAAACGCGCCCGCAATCGCCCGGCTCACCAATTCTTTGGCCTGCTCGACCGCTGCCGTTATCGCCAGCCCCTTGGCCAGGTAGGCGGCGAGCGCCGCCGCGAGCGTGCAGCCGGTGCCGTGGGTATGCCGTGCGGCCAGGCGCGGTCGGCGAAAAGCAAGAAAGTTCCGGCCGTCGTAGAGCCAATCGACCGCTTCGGGGCCGGAGAGGTGGCCGCCTTTGGCCAGCACGTATTTAACACCCGTACTCTGCCACAGAGCGGCGGCGGCTTCTTTAAGCTCTTCTTCATTGCGGATGGCCCGTCCGGTCAATTGCGACAGTTCCGGCACGTTCGGCGTTACGACGGTGGCCAGAGGAAGCAAACGTCCCCGCAACACGGCCGCCGCCTCGGGGGCAAGCAACGGCGCGCCGCTTTTGGCCACCATCACCGGATCGACCACCAGGTAAGGCAGCCGCGCCCGGGAGAGTACCTCGGCCACCGCTTCGACAATCGCCGCCTCGCCGAGCATCCCCGTTTTGGCCGCATCGCTACCGATATCCTCCAGGACCGCCTCAATCTGGGCACGCACCATGGCCGGCGGCAGGTAGTGCACGGCGCGTACACCCACCGTGTTCTGGGCGGTAACGGCGGTAAGGGCCACCGTGCCGTAGACGCCGATAGCGGCAAAAGTCTTTAAGTCGGCCTCAATCCCGGCGCCACCGCCGGAATCGGAGCCCGCGATGGTCATTACCCGCCGCACGACCCTCCCCCTCTCCCTAGCGCCGCCGCGGTCTTCCTTCGTCGTCGGCGCGAGTATAATCGGTGTAGAGCATCCCGCTTTCGTCGTCGCGGCAGTACGGCAAGGCGTCTATCGCTTCCACCGCCCCCCGCTCCTCATCCCAATCGCTGTAGACACGAGGGTACTCCCGGCTGCCCGGCACGTCTGCCACCGTTTCCGACGTACCGTAGCGGGCTACCTCCTGCCAGGCGTCCTCACCGTCGTAGGCCGCTTCTTCCCCGGGTCGCGCTCCCTGGCCGTAAAGCCCGCCGAACGGCGGGACGATCACCTCTTCTTCCACCGGCCGCCGACGATGGCCGCGGGCTGCTTCAACCACCTGGCGGCAAGCCAGGCACCAGGCGGTCTCGGGCAGCGCTTCCAGACGGCCCTTTTCCACGGGCTGCCCGCACCGCTGGCAATAGCCATAGGTCCCCGCTTCCACGCGCGCCAGCGCCTGCCGCACTGCCTGTAAACGGCGCTGCAACTGGTCGCGTAGCGCCAGGTCCTTGCTCCGCTCAAAGACCTCGCTGCCCAGGTCGCCCGGGTGGTTGTCGTAGCTCGCCAGTTCCTGCAACGCTTCGCGCGCGCTCTGACCCAAACCCTTGTCCAACTGCTCTAACTGCCCCTTCAACTGCGTGACCAGCTCCTGCAACCGCCGGACAAAGTAGCCACGCTCGCCTTCCTCCACCGTTGTCCCTCCTGCACCCGGCAGCCGGAGCTCACTCAGAGCTCCTGCCGCACCAGGCGAATGATTGTGGCGATGAAACTGCTGATGCCGGGAAGGTTAAGAAGCACGAGCAGGCGCAAGAGATAAACCAGCAGAGCGCCGAGCAAGGCAAAGCCCACCGCCATTCCCAGACCCCGTGCCAGACCGGCGACAAAATTGACGTAAATCAGGCGACGCGGACGGTGCAGCAGGTCGCCGACCACGATTTCTTCGCGGCGCGCCAAGTGTTGCGCCAACGCCTCGACCTTATCGGTCAGATCGGCCAGGTCCGCTTCTGGGTCGCGCTTCTTCTGCACCCCTGGCAGCACCTCGGCAAGCAGCAATCACCAACCTTAGTATAGCGCTTGCCTAGGCCGATATGCGCGCCAGCACCCGCGCGCAGCGCGGACAAACCTCCGGGTAACGCGCATCCGTTCCTACTTCCGGCGTATAAAGCCAGCAGCGGGCGCAGCGCCGTCCCGGCGCCGGCCGGATCACCACCCAGGGCCCCGCCGGTTCTGACGCGCCCCTTCCCGATGTCTCCGGCGGCCGCCCGCGGTGAACCTCCACTTGGGAGACGATAAAAGCGGCCGGCAGCAGTTCGCGGACACTCTCCAGAAAGGAGAAGAGTCCGTCCTCGGCATAGAGGTCCACGGCCGCCTGCGAGGAATGCTGTACCAGCTTTTGCTGTCTCGCCTCTTCCATGGCCTTGTTCACTTCTTCCCGCACGGCCATGATTTTCTCCCAGCGGGTTTCCAGAGCGGTATCGAGGTACTCTTCCCTGACCGCCGGCCAGGAGGTGAGCTGGACGCTTGCCGGCTCCCCCGGAAGGTGGGGCAGGTGCTGCCAGATCTCCTCGGTGGTAAAGGCGAGGATCGGGACGAGCAACCGTACTAGCACATGGGCAAGTTCATAAAGGGCCGTCTGTGCCGAACGGCGTTCCCGGCTATGCGCCGCCTCACAGTAAAGGCGGTCTTTCAAGACATCGAGGTAAAAAGCGCTTAAGTCAAGCACGCAAAACTGGTAAATTGCCCGATAAACCTGGTGGAACTCGTACCGCCGATAGGCGGCCGTAACCCGCTGCACCAGATGCTGGAGCCGCAGGAGGATGAAGCGGTCGATCTCTTCCATTTCCGTCACTGCCACCCTGTGCCGCACCGGGTCAAAGTCGGCCAGGTTGCCCAGCAGAAAACGGAAGGTGTTGCGGATCTTCCGGTAGGCGTCCGCCATTTGCTGGAAGATCTTAGGCGAGGCGGCCACGTCCCGCCGGTAATCGGCCGACGCCACCCAGAGCCGCAGGACGTCGGCACCCAGTTCCTCGATCACCTCGCCTGGTTCGATGCCGTTGCCGAGAGACTTGGACATCTTCCGGCCCTCTTCGTCCACCACGTAGCCGTGGCTCAGGACCGTGCGATAGGGTGCCACCCCGCGTGTTGCCACCGCCGTACAGAGGGAGGAATTGAACCAGCCACGGTACTGGTCGCTACCCTCGAGGTAGACGTCTGCCGGCCAGGCGAGTTCCGGTCGGGGTTCCAGCACGGCCACGTGGCTACAACCGGAGTCGAACCAGACGTCCATGATATCGTTTTCCTTGCGGAAAGAGGCGGCGCCGCAGGCAGGACAGCGGTAACCGGGCGGCAGGAGTGCCGCCGCAGTTTCGCGGAACCAGATGTCGGAACCGTGGGCGCGAATGAGCTCCCGCACGTGGTTTACCGTTTCCTCTTCCATAATCGGTTTCCCGCAGGCCTGGCAATAGAAGATGGGAATGGGAACCCCCCACGTCCGCTGGCGGGAAATACACCAGTCGCCCCGTTCGGCGATCATCTGGCTCATGCGTTCCTGACCCCATTCCGGGAGCCAGGTCACGCCGGCAACGGCGGCCAGGGCTTGCCGGCGGAAGCCGTCAACCGAGGCGAACCATTGCTCCGTTGCCCGGAAAAGAACCGGCTGTTTGCAACGCCAACAATGGGGGTACTGGTGCTCGATGGTATCGTCGTGCAGTAAGAGACCTTTCTCCTTAAGTCGGGCGATGATCGCGCCGTTGGCCTCGGCATAGAAAAGCCCCTGCCACTCCCCAGCCTCGGCTGTAAACCGACCGCCGTCGTCTACCGGGGAAAGAACCTCCAGACCATAGCGCTGACCCAGTTCGTAGTCCTCCAGACCGTGACCCGGAGCGATGTGCACACAGCCGGTACCCTGGTCGAGGGTTACGATTTCCCCCAGAATGACCAGGCTATCCCGCGCGAAAAACGGGTGGCGGCAGCGCACTCCTTCCAGCTCATGCCCGATAAACCGGGCAACCACCTTGCCCGGGCGGCCCACAGTGTGCATTACACCCTCCCACAAGGCCTCCGCCATCAGCAGCTTTTCCCCGTTGGTCGCCACCAGGACGTAGGCGTAGTCGGGGTGAAGGGCAATGGCGAGGTTGGCCGGCAGCGTCCAGGGAGTGGTGGTCCAGATGACCACCGAAGCCTCTTCTGCCGGCAGGACACCGCGGCCTTCGCGCACGGGGAACTTAACAAAGACCGACGGCGAGCGCTCGCTGCCGTATTCAACCTCGGCCTCGGCCAGCGCCGTCTGGCACTCGGTGCACCAGTAGACCGGCTTCAGGCCCCGGTAGATGTAGCCCTTTTTCGCCATGATCCCAAAAACGCCGATTTGTTCCGCCTCGAAGGCCGGGTCGAGCGTAAGGTAGGGATGCTCCCAGTCACCGCGCACGCCCAGCCGCTTAAACTGTTCCCGCTGGATCTCTACGTACTTGAGCGCGTACTCGCGGCAGTAACGGCGGAAGTCTACCGGGTCCATCAAGCGGCGGTCAAGGCCGAAATACTTGATCGCCTGCTGCTCGATGGGGAGCCCATGGGTATCCCAGCCCGGCACAAAAGGGGCATCGTAGCCCGCCATGGAGTAAAACTTGACAATGAAGTCCTTGAGGACCTTGTTCAGAGTGGTGCCCAGGTGGATGTCGCCGTTGGCATAAGGCGGGCCGTCGTGCAGGATGAACTTGGGCCTGCCGGCGTTCTTCTCCTGAACCCGGCGATAAAGGTCGATTTCTTCCCAGAAACGCAAGAATTCCGGTTCGCGTTTGGGGAGTTGGGCGCGCATGGGAAAAGCCGTTTGGGGAAGATTTACCGTTTTACTGTAGTCCAAGCTGTGATCACCCCCGGGCCGCGTTTTTTGCTATTTTTATATGGCCCGGTCCTCGGGGCCATTATATTCTTTTCCAAGGGGGAAGTCAAACTCGTGCCGGCCTGGCGTATCCGCACTTTTGTCGGGCGGTCTCTGGCTTTCAGCAAGAGACCCGAGCATCACGGCGAGCAAGCTTTTCGCGAGGGCGAGGGCGCAAGTCCGGCCGAAGGCTACGGAGGGCCACTAGCTCCCGCGGCGCCATGGGGGCGCGCCGTTAGCGCTCCGCCGGAAACGGCCGCTGCAGCTCGTCGGGAGAAACGCCGACCACACCTACCAGCTTGCGTCGGCTTCGCTGCCCGGAGAGCAGGCAGAGCCGGCTCCTGGGCAAACCCAGCCAGGCAGCAAGCACCCGCAGGCAGGCCTCGTTTGCCTCCCCCTGTGCCGGAGCCGCGGTAACGCGTACCTTGAGCACACCGTTTTCCCAACCGCAAACCTCATTCCGGCCGGCCCGCGGCTGCACCTGTACCGGCAGACGGACCATCGATTTCCGCCCCCTCCACCGCCCTCAAGGTATCCAGTTCCGCCTGCAACACCGCCTGCCAATGCCGGCGAAAGGCCAGCATCTGCTGCCGGAGAGCCTCGTACTGCTGCTGCAGTCGTTCTACCTCGACCCGGGCCGCGCTTATCACTTCTTCCGCGCGGCGCCGTGCCTCTTCCTGGATCAATGTTCCTTCCCGTTCGGCCTGGCGCCTGGTTTCCTCCGCGGCCCGCTGCGCTAACAGCAGCGTTTCCTTTAAGGTTTCCTCCCATTCCTGATACTTCTTTAACACCTGTTCCAAACGCGCGATCTGCTCACGCAATTCTCGGTTCTCCTGGTAGAGTTCCTGGTAGCTATCGACGATCTGCTCCAAGAAGGCCCTAACTTCTCTCTCCCGGTAACCACGCCAGCCACGGTTGAATTCCTTGTTCTGGATGTCCAGGGGCGTTAACATCGGCCCGCCTGCTCCTCCCCGCCGTCTTCTCCCGGATTCCGTTTCCCTTCGGCCTAGGTTTGCTCCCGCGACTGCAAGCGGGTGGACCAAAAGTCGCTTGGAGCAAATCCCAGGCATGCCCCCCTGCAATTTCCTGCCTTTGTTGTGGGGCCGCGCCCCATGGGGTACTTCTTTGCCAACTGTACCTCTCCTCTAAATCGCCAGGCCCCGCAAAGCTTGCAGGACCAAGGACTCTACCAGGTAGAGCAAAAGGAGCGCCACCAGCGGCGAGAAATCGAGCCCGCCCACCGGAGGCATGAGCCGGCGTACGGGGCCGAGGATGGGCTCCGTCAGGTCGTAAACGAATTGAAAGAGCGGGTTGGCTTGCCACGGACGGAACCAGGAGAGGAAGACGCGGGCGATAATCAAAACTTCCAGGATCCAAAAGGCCACCCGTACTACGTCAAACAGCACGGTGTCTCAACTCTCTTCCCGCGCAAGTTCTTGGGCGCGGCGCCGGGCCGCCATTACCGCCCGGCCGAAAATGCCGCGCAGCCCCGCCTCTTCCATCACCGCCAGGGCTTCGGCGGTGGTACCCGCGGGTGAGGTAACCATCTCCCTCAGGGCTGCCGGATGCGTGCCGGTTTCCTGCAGCAGCGCTACCGAACCGGCCATGGTATGGACGACCAGCTTGAGAGCAGTTGACCGGGGTAATCCCATCCTCACCCCGGCGTCGGTCAAAGCCTCGATGACGAGGAAGACGTAGGCCGGACCGGAACCGCTAAGGGCGGTGACGGCGTCAAGCAGGGGCTCCGGCAGCTCCACCACCTCGCCTACGGCGGCAAAAACGGTCTTGGCCGTTTCCCGGTCGGCCGGCGTTACTTCCTCCCCGTAGCTTAAGCCGGTAATGCCGCGGCCGACCAGGCAAGGTGTGTTGGGCATGGCCCGTACGGTGGCCACCCCGGACGGGAGAAAACGCCGCAGCCGGCCCAGCGGCCAGCCGGCGACTACAGAAAGCAAGCGCTGGCCGGGGCGAAACTGCCCCCCTACCTCGCGGAGCACGGTGGCCGCTACCTGGGGCTTTACCGCCAGGATCACCGTGAGGCAATTGGCGACCGCTTCTTTGTTATCCTCCGTGACCTGCACGCCGTAGCGCTCCGCGAGGTAAGTGCGTCGCGCGCCATCGACGTCTGCCGCCAGTACCTGGGCCGGCTCCACCACCCGGGCCTGCAACAGCCCGCGCAGCAGGGCCTCGCCCATTGCTCCGGCACCGAGAAAGGCAATCCTCCCCGTCATACGCGCGTCTCCTCAACTTGCGTGGTTACGGCACCTCGGTGCCGCCGTCCCGCCGATCGATCTCCACGTTCGGCGGTGCCAGGACGAAGATGCCCTCACTCACCTTCTCCACGCTGCCGCCCAGGGCGTAGACGACCCCGCTTAAGAAATCCAACAGTCGCCGGGCCACCGCGGCCTCACTCCGGTCAAGGTTGAGGAGCACCGGTTGTCTCGTCCTCAGGTACTCGCCCACTTCTTCCGCCTGGTCGAAGCTATACGGTCGGGCAATGACCAGTCTCGCCGGACGCGGGGAAGGAAGGCTGACCACGTTGTTTTTTACCGGCCGCGCCGGCGACGCTAAAACGTCCGGTGGTGCGTCGGAGGCGGTCTCCTCTAAACCAAGGAAGCCCAGGATTCTTTCCAACAAGCGTGCCACTCTTGTCCCTGGTCCGGAGGCACCCCGTTGCGGCTGCCCCGGGCCAGGCTATCCCTCCTTATGCTGGTGGCCCTACGGCGGAAGGACGGTTACCGCCCCCGTGGGCCAAAAATGGCCGTACCGACCCGGATCATCGTCGCGCCCTCTTCTACCGCCACCTCGAAATCGTTGCTCATTCCCATCGACAGGTGCTCCAGCATCGTCTGCGGCCAACCCTCGCGCCGCAGGGCCTCGGCCAACTCCCGCAACTGCCTGAACACCGGCCGGGTCTCTTCGGGGTCGGCGGTAAAAGGCGCGATGGTCATCAGCCCCACCACCTCCAACCAGGCAGAATCGCCGATCTTTTCGAGGAAGGGACGAAGCTGCTCCGGGGCCAGGCCGTATTTGCTCTCCTCGCCGGTGAGGTTGACCTGCACCAGCACGCGCCATTTCCGCCCGGCGCGCGCTCCCTGCTTTTCCAATTCCTGTGCCAACCGCAGCCGATCCAGCGAATGAATATACGAGGCCCAGGCGGCCAGGTATTTGACTTTGTTCGTTTGCAGATGGCCGATGAAATGCCACTCCACGTCCCGGCCCAGGGCGGCCACTTTCGGTTGCGCTTCCTGGACCCGGTTTTCTCCCACGGCGGCGATACCGGCATCAACTGCTTCCCGTATCGCCTCCACCGGGACATTCTTGGTGACGGCGATCAACTTGACTTCCTCCGGCCGGCGCCCCGCTCGGAGCGCCGCCCTCGCCAGCCGTTCCCGGACGGCGCGCACACGTGCCGCAATCTCGCGCATCGTCGGTCTATCCTCACATTGGTTCTTGCGGTCGTGGCCCCCTCGTTGGCGTGAGCCCTGCAGGTGACCCAGGGTCTGGGGGCCCTTCCCCTCCCGGTTGTGCTACCGGCGCCCGGGCTCTGATCGGGCCGCGGCCCGGCCGCGCGCCCCATCGCGCCGCGGGTGCGGCGGCGGTCCTGAGCTTCCGGTGGCCTTATTCCTTGCCCTCCTGCAAGGCCGGCCCTGCCGTTATCGCACAAATCCTGCGGCCAAAGCCGCCAACCGCCCGACCAAGGCGGGGCTTGGTCAGGACGCATCACCATTTACCCCGCACCTCGACCGCGAGCCGCCGCACGGCCAGCCAGTCGGGGGTCCACCGCCGCACCTCCAGGCCGAGATAACGTCCCTCGGACGCTACCACACGTGCCGCGAGCCACCCCTGCCGGCTCGCGAGGGACCGCACCTCGACCCGGGTGCCTACCGCCGGCTGCCAAGTGGCCGCCGCCGGCCATGAACCAATGAGCAGCAGCGGGCCTAGATTGTCTACGAGCTTGAGAAGTGGTTCGCCCTGGTCGACTCTTTTTCCTTCCTCCGCGCGCTTGCCCGGAACCGGCGACAACGCAGCCAATCCCTCCGGCCGCAAGGCCGCCCACGTCTCCGGCGTAAGTACGCTCTCGAGCCCGTCTACCGTTAAGCAAACGACCCCAGGCGACGGCGCCGTCAGCGTCTCCGGTGCGCCCGCTGCTCCCAGGATGGGCCAGATACGGACCACGGGTTGGCCGGCCGCCACGCGCTCGCCCTCCCGGACGAGCAACTCCAGCCGTCCCGCGGCCGGGCTAAAGAGAGGCACTTCCCGCCGTATGGCAAGCAATTCGCACCTGACTGGCGCGGCTTCGCCGCTTACCGGCCGGCGCCCTGGGTCACCAGGCTGCCAAAATAACAAAAGGGCGAGGCAAAAAAGCGCTAGGAGGACCGGACCGCGGCCCCGCCACTTCCGTTTCATGGAATAACTATTCGCTAAGGGAAAACGCTTTCCTGCTAGAAGACGGGAGGATTAGCATCTTCGGCCGGCAGAAATGGCCTTAACGCCGCACGTGGACGGGTTCGATGAAGCTTTCCAGTTCCACCAGGATGACATCGACGCCCAGCTTCCTGATCTGTTCCCACGGAACGATCACGTCCTCGCCCCGGCCCAGCAGTCCCATGAGCCGCGCCGCACCCGGCAGAATAATCGCCTTGATCCGCCCGTTCTCGACGTCGATTTCCACATCCTTGATCAGCCCCAGGCGGCGGCCGTCTCGGACGTTAACCACGTCCCGCAATCGCAGTTCGGACACCCGGACCATTGCTTCCACCCCTTTCGCCCGCCCTTTACGGGCAATCCACTACCAGTATATGAAAGGGGGCGGAAGATGTGTCCAGGCCTTAAGTTCCGTTGGGAAAAGCGGGCCGAAGGCGGGCAAGTTCGCGTTGAGAATGCCGGATGATTTCCAGCAGGCGTAGACGAGTGGCAAGCGGCGGCGTCGTTTGCGGCTTATTGTCCGCCAGGGCCGCCATGGCCTCCTGGGCAAGCGCTGGCCCGCCGCTGCTGGCAAGATCCACGAAACAAAGCGGAGGAAAAAGCACGCACCACCAGTTCTCGCCGGCGCCCTCGCCGAGCACAACCTTGACCGCCCGATACCGGCCTGCCGGCAAGACGAGGTCATAATAACTGCGCGTGGGGAAAACAAAGTCGCCGATCTCTATTCTGGCCCGGTAGGGCACGCCGGCCAGGGCCAGGCGCGAGTTGGCGCGGGCCTCCAGGTCCTCACGGCGCTCTCGCACTATTGCCTCTGCCTGGGCCGCGTTTTTCGCCTTGCCGAATTCCGGCCCCAGCTCTTCCAGGAGGACGTCGCGTACTTCGTGTTTGACGGCCTGGTCCGCCGGCCGGTCGCTGTGGGCCACCACGTGAAGCCGAATCAAGTTGTCCGGCGTATAGGCCTCCTGATAGGGATGGCTAAAGCTAAAATAGAGCAGCACTCCCCCAACCAGGGCGGCCGCGAAAAAAAGAGCAAGACGCATTATCCTATTCCTCTTGTTCACCTTCTTCACCTCCTGTCTCGGGCGTGCCCGGCGGCGCGCCTAAATATGTTTGCGCATATGATTGAGGGCCGCCTTTTCCAGGCGCGAGACCTGCGCCTGCGAAATACCGATTTCCTCGGCCACCTCCATCTGCGTCTTGCCGTCGAAAAAACGCAGGGTAAGGATCGTTCTTTCCCGCTCGTTTAGTTTGGTCAACGCCTCCCTGACGGCGATCCCCTCGAGCCAGGTGCCGTCCTCATTCTTTTCGTCCCCGATCTGGTCCATCACCAGAATGGGATCGCCCCCGTCGTGGTAGATCGGTTCGAAGAGGGACACCGGCTCCTGGATGGCGTCGAGGGCAAAAACAATCTCTTCCTGGTTGGTTTTTAGTTCTTCGGCGATCTCGGCTATAGTCGGCTCCCGCCCGTATTTGCTCACGAGGGCGTCCCGTACCTGGAGCGCTTTATACGCGATGTCCCGAAGAGAGCGGCTGATGCGAATGGGATTGTTGTCCCGCAGGTAACGCCGGATCTCCCCGATAATCATCGGCACCGCATAGGTGGAAAAGCGCACGTTCTGCTCCAGTTCGAAATTGTCAATGGCCTTCATCAGCCCGATACAGCCCACTTGAAAAAGGTCGTCTACGCACTCTCCCCGGTTGGTAAAGCGCTGGATGACACTGAGCACCAGACGGAGGTTCCCTTTGATGAGCTCCTCCCGCGCGCCCGCGTCTCCCTGGCGCATGGCACGGAAGAGGGAGCGCATTTGCTCGTTGGTCAACACGGGAAGCTTGGCGGTGTTCACCCCGCAAATTTCCACTTTATTGACCACCATCGGCTGAACCTCCTTTTGTGCTAAATTATTGCCATGGCCATCTTCTTTTATGCAAATCGAGTAGGAGGGGGCGGCTAGCCCCCGTCCGCTCACACCACCCGGCATGCGGGTCCGCACCGGGCGGTTCGCCAAGCTTGACGAATGTTATGGTAACGTGCGGTCAAACTCATCAGGCCCTGGGCCTCCCAGTAGGTGTTGCCCAGGGCTCTATTCATCGGCCCATGGGACATCCGCCACGGCCCTTTACGGGCGTTGGCGAAGTGGTGAACCACTTCTTCTGGTAGGCCCAAAGCGCGCAGTTCGCGGTAGCGGGTGC
>JACIYD010000219.1 GCA_014360105.1 Clostridia bacterium | reverse complement strand
TCACAGAAGTCAGATACCGTCATGGTGCCTAAATTTCCTCCAGCAGCCGCACGAACTCCTCCAGGCTCTCCACCTTGACGCTTTTCTTAAGCAGGGAGCGTAGCACGGCCTGGTCGTCAATGGCCGCCAGCCTCTTGCCGATCCCTTTCCTAACCACCCCAAAGCGCTCGCTTAGCACATCAAGGATATCTTCCCGGATAGCCTTAATTTCTCCCTTCACTATCCCTTCATTGATCCAGTCCTGCACAATGTCGGCTTCCTGAAGCATTTTTAACTCCTCCCGGAAGAATTGTAGCAAAAGATCTTTAGGAAAATACCTCCTGGCCACGGTGATGGCCGTGGACAGGGCGTTGGCCCTCCATTTCCGGTCTGGGCTGGCCAGGATAAGCTCCCTGGACCGGGCCAGCACCTTTTCGTCCTTTTGTTCGGTAAGCAGGATCAATAGCGGCGCCAGTTCCCTCAGTTCCCCGGAGGCAACGGCTTCGGCGTACTCCCAGAGCCTGACCACCAGGTAGGGAAAGGCGTGCACAGCCCGGCCGCGGAATTCCACCACGTACTCCTGGGGCAGCTGGCGGTAGTTGCGCCGTTCCAGGTAGATTACCGCCGAGAGCACCGGCCGCTCGTAGGCGGCCGTAAGCAGGGCGTTATAGGTGAACATCCTCTCCGGCACGTCGGCCTGGTGCTCAAGTTGAAACTCCAGGTGCAGAATGTATTCCCGGTCCTTCTGCCGCAGGCCGTAGACGAAGTCCGGCCTCCTTTCCGGCAGGTTGATCTCCGGGTTTTCGATGGTTTCCACGGTCAGGTCCTCGACGGAACCCAAGGCGACCCTGACAAAAGGCTCCGGGTAGCGCCGGGCCAGGGCCTTAACGCTGCGGTCGAAGACATTGACGGCCAAGCGGCAAACCCTCTTCCCCACGATTTTCCCGATCTCATTATAGCACCCTGACAAAGGGAAAAACAGCCTGAGGCGGGGCAAGGAAGCGCGGGCTGCCGCCAGGGCCGTTGCCAATAGGGTACAGAGCGCGCCAAAGCAATACGAGACCGTTGTTCGGCGGTTGGCCAGCGCGGCGCGACCCCGCATAGTTAAGCTGTTCCGTGCCGCTACGGAAATCAATGACAACAGGGGTAGGATTTGGTGGAAACAGCTACCGTTTTGGAGTAAATATCTTGCTGGGAGGATCCCACAAACGTCTGTGGAGGTGAGCGGACATGGCCGACAAAAACCAGGCGGCGGTGCGGGCGCCGCAAGGCGGGGCTTGAAGGCGTGAACCTCCATGCCTTGCGCCACACCTATGCCACCCGGCTGCTTGAGCTTGGCGAGGACCTGAAGGTGGTCCAGGAGCTTTTGGGCCACGCCAGGATTGCCATCACCGCCGACCTCTACGCTCACGTCTCCCCCAAGCTCAAGCGCGACGCCGTGGCCAAGCTCAACGGCACCCTGACGGCAAAGAAAAAGCCCTCCGCGTAGGGAGAGCTAGCACAGCAAAACCGCCGGACCGTCCTCCGGCGGTAATCTTTTTATGGCGTGCAGGCCGAGTTGCATCACGGTTGCATCAAAACCGACCAGCCAGATTGCCCCCGAACCCGCAATCCCTTGTCAAATCTGGTGCGTCCGAGAGGATTTGAACCTCTGACCCCCTGCGCGTCAAGCAGGTGCTCTCGCCCCTGAGCTACGGACGCCCGCATTGCATCCCTATTATGCCGTATCCGCGCATAGAAGTCAAGGCTTGAACAAGCCGAGGGGAGGAAAATGCACCTGTCGGGTACAAAATGGGCGGCCTAGCTGCTATAATACATTGAAGGCTTCGCCTCTGGGAGGCAATCAATTAGGGGAGGGCTATTCCGTTGTTGCGTCGTCGGGGCTATCTGATCCTCTTACTCTTTGCCGTCCTTGCCGTTCTGGCTTTTGCCAGCTACAACCGCCTGGTGGCGGGGGAAGAACGGGTAAACAGTGCCTGGAGTCAGATCGATAACCAGTTGCAGCGCCGCGCGGACCTTATTCCCAATCTGGTGGAAACGGTAAAGGGGTACGCAGCGCACGAAAAGGAAATTTTTGCGCGCGTAAGCGAGGCCCGGGCAAAACTTGCCGGCGCGAGGACCGTTGGCGAGCGGGCGGCGGCCGAAAGCGAACTCGAGGCTGCGCTGGCACGGCTGTTAGCACTGGTCGAAAATTATCCCAATCTCAAGGCGGACGCCAACTTCCGCCAGCTAAGCGATGAGTTGGCCGGCACGGAGAATCGTATTGCCGTGGCGCGCATGGACTACAATAATGCGGTGCGGGACTATAACACCAGCCTGCGGCGTTTCCCCACGCTGCTTTTTGCGCGCCTCTACGGCTTTGAAAGCCGGGAGTACTTCCAGGCCCGCGAGGGCGCGCAAACCGTGCCTAAGGTTGATTTCGGTACGGCCAAGTAGGCGGCGGGGGAACCGGCCGATCAGGGTGGGGCGCCGGTGCAGGGGTCCGGGCAAGAACGCCGGCTCCTTGGCCGAAAGTAAGCCAAGGCTCACCGGATATCGCCATAGGTCGGCCGGACAACCGGTCAAGGCGGACAAAGGGTCAAAGTCAGCAAGAAAGGAGCATTATCTTGGCAAAAATATGGGCAAGTCTCCCTCCGCGCCCGCGAAGACGAAGGCGACCATCTCTCGGTACGATATGCACCGGTTGGCCGGGTGATCACCGCACCCTTTTTCTATCATTTCTTTTCTTTACCCTCGCCGTGACCGTCGTCGTGCCGCCGGCGGCTGCTTTAGCGGTAGATATTCCCCCTCCCCCTCAGGGTCCGGACATCTACGTCTGTGACCGGGCCGGTGTCATCAAAGCGGATCATGCCCGGGCCATGTCCCAACTGGCCGCCGCCCTAGACCGCGCCACCGGCGCGCAACTGGTGGTAGTAACGGTAGAAAGCCTGGGCGATACCCCGATCGAAGACTATGCTCTCCGCCTCTTCCGTACCTGGGGGATCGGCCAGCGCGGGAAAAACAACGGGGTCCTCATGCTGGTAAACAGGGAGAACATGCTGGCGGCACGCCGTGGCCGGGTGCGCATCGAGGTAGGCTATGGCCTTGAAGGAGCCATCCCGGACGGGCGCGCCGGACGAATCCTCGACGAGTATGTTTTGCCGGCCTGGGAGCGTGGTGCTTATAGCGAGGGGGTTTACCAGGGTTTTCTGGCCCTGGCCGGCGCCATTGCTCAAGAGTATGGCGTTGATCTCGAAAAAGAAACCGCACTAGCACCCCTTGCCCCTTATGCGGCAGACCCACCGGGGAGCCTCTGGCCGGAAGCCCTGTTTTTCCTGTTGCTTTTTGGGTTCCTATCGTTCCTGGTCTGGCAGGCCCAGAAAAAGCAGCGCTACGGCCACGGCCCGCGCGGCCCCTTTTGGGGCTGGCCGGGCGGTGGTTTCGGCGGCGGTTTTGGCGGTTTTGGCGGGGGCGGTTTTGGCGGCGGCTCTTCGGGGGGCGGAGGTGCGAGCCGCTAAGCTCTTCAAAACTCTAAGGAAGCGGCCGTGCGGGCCTGGGCGTAGCATTGAGATAAACGCTTAGCTTTTCGGAGACAACGATGAGTTCGACGTCCAGAAGGAAAAGTTGTCCGCCTGCTTCAAGCAGGCGGCCGGAGAACACCTGGGAGAGGCCAAGGTGATCTACGGCGCGGATCTCGCGGCCGCGCCAGGGAGTAAGGAGCACCGTCGCCTTTTCTTC
>JACIYD010000218.1 GCA_014360105.1 Clostridia bacterium | reverse complement strand
CTTTCATCCGCCGCCCCGAGGGTCATCTTGCGGCAAGTGAGCCGGCCCGGGGCAAGGTTTACCGGGGCGGCAAGGAAGATGAAGCGCACGCCCTCCTCGAGGGCCGCTTCCACCTCTTCCTGGTCGGCCGGCATTAAAAGCCTGGTGCGGCGGTAGACGAGGGTCACGTCTGCGCCGAGGCGCAGGGCGGTTCGCGCCGCGTCAAGCGCAGTGTTGCCCCCGCCCACGACCACCACCTTTGGCCCCAGCTCGGGCCGTGCGCCCGCGTTTACTTCTTTTAAGAAGGAAAGACCGTCGAGCACGCGGCCCTCCGCTGACCCTTCCAGGATAAGCTTGCGTCCCCGCCAGGCGCCCACCGCCACCAGGACGGCGGCAAATCCCTCGTCCAGCAGGGCTTTTGGCTCGCTTATCCGGGTCCGGGTGACCAGGTTCACGCCGCGGTCCAGAATGGCACCAATCTCCCGGGCCAGCACCTCCCGGGGCAGGCGGTAGGCGGGGATGCCGTAGCGCAAAAGCCCCCCGGGTTCGGCCTGGGCCTCGAAGACGGTGACCGCATGCCCCAGGCCGGCCAGGTAGTAGGCGGCGGTGAGGCCGCAGGGGCCGGCGCCGATGACGGCCACCTTTTTGCCGCTGGCGGGCAAAGCCGGGGGCGGGGCGAGGCCGTCCTGGCCATAGGTGGCGGCCGCCCGCTTGAGCAGGCGGATGGCCACCGGGGCGTCGTATGGTCCCCGGGCGCACCTGGCTTCGCAGGGGTGGGCGCAGGCGTAGCCGCACACCGCGGGCCAGGGGATGCTTTCGCGGATGACGGCCAGGGCGGCGGTGAAATCGCCCTGTTTGAGGTGGCGGATGTAGCGGGGAACGTCGACGCCGGCGGGGCAGGTCGCGCGGCAGAGGGCTTTATCGTAGGTGGCGTCTGGCATGGTCCTCTCCTCCAAGAGTGCATCTTCTTAGGATCAAGGTGAGGCTTACCCCCGCGACGACAAGCGCCGTCCGGCCGTGCGCCTCGGGCGGCTTGCCGCGCGGATCCTCTTTTTAGGCCTGGTCTTTCTTGATAAGCTCGCACCCGGTATAGAGTGCTTTGACGTTCATTTCGGCCGTTTGGCCGGCAAAGCGGCGCCGCAATACCTGGGCTAAACTTTCCGGGCGCACCATGCCGGTCAGGGCGGCCATCGCCCCCAGGGCGATGATGTTCGCCATGCCCTCGTGCCCTAACTCGCTCGCCAGGGTGAGGAAGGGGTAGCCGTAAAGGTTTTGTCCAGGGCCGGTCTTCACCAGGGTGGTGTCGAAGAAAAGGGGCGCATGCGCCGCCAGGGGCGCATAGCGCTCAAAGGCCGCCTGGGTGAGGGCGAGGATGAGGTCGGGTGCTTGCACTTGTTGGAAAATGATCTCTTCCTCGCTGATGATCACCTCGGATTGGGAGAAGCCGCCGCGGCTGGCGATGCCGTAGGACTGGGTCTGGACCACGTTTTTCCCCTCGAGCACGGCCGCTTCGGCCAGCATAATACCGCAGACGATCAGGCCCTGGCCGCCGGCGCCGGCGAGGATGACCTCGTATTGCTTTTTCATCCCGCCCCCCCCGCCGTTTTTGCCCGCGCCCGGATTTTTTAATAGCGCGCGTTGAAGTCCGGCGCGTCCCGTGAAACAAGCCTGCCCACGGGGAAGCAGCCTTCTTTTTCCGGCTCCTCGAGCTGCTCGTAGGTCTTCAGGGGCACCGCCTTCTCTTTGAGCCACCTGAGCATGGCCAGGGCGGTCTTCATCTCGTTGTAGCGGCCGTAGTGGGTGGGGCAGGGGCTGGCCACCTCCACCAGGGAAAAGCCTTTTTTGGTGATGGCTTCTTTGATCATTTCCTTGAGCTCCCAGCCGTGGTAGGCCGTGCCCCGGGCGACGTAGTTGGCGCCGGCCGCCGCGGCCACGGCGCAGGGGTCCAGTTCGCGCTCCGGGTTGCCGTAGACGGTGGTGGTGGTGTAGTGCTCAGCCGGGGTCGTGCCGGAGACCTGGCCGCCGGTCATGCCGTAGTTGTAGTTGTTCACGACAACGGCGGTGAGGTCGATGTTGCGCCGCGCGGCGTGGAGGAAATGGTTGCCACCGATGGTCACCCCGTCGCCGTCGCCCATGAGCACCACTACGTTCAGCCCGGGCTGATAGGCCTTGATACCGGTGGCAAAGGCGAGCGCCCGGCCGTGGGTGGTGTGCAGCGCGTTGGTCAAAAGGTAGTCGTCCGCCTTGCCCCAGCAGCCGATGCCGGTGACCACTACTGTTTCGTGTTTTTTCAGGCCCAGTTCCTCGAAGGCACGCACCAGCGCCCCGAGGACGATGCCGTTGCCGCAGCCGGGACACCACATTAAGGGCAGGCTTTTCTCTTTGAGGTATTTGATCCCTGTGGCGTGCGCCATGGCTTTCACCTCTTCATGCCATCGCTTGGAGGATTTCCGCGGGGGTGAGGACCTCGCCGTTGTATTTGTTCACCCGGCGCAAGTCCTTGGCCGGCCCCAGCACGCGCTGCACTTCCCCGGCCACTTGACCCGCGTAGTTCATCTCCGGCACGATGACTGTGTTGGCCCTTTCTCCCAGGGCGGCCACTTCTTTGTCCGGGAAAGGCCAGAGGGTGACAAGCTGCAGCACCCCGGCCTTTATCCCCCGGGCGCGCGCTTGTTTGGCCGCGGCGCGGGCGGCGCGGGTGGTGGCGCCGAAGGTGATGATCAAGACCTCGGCCTCCTCGGCCTCAAAGCTTTGGGTGAGGACGATCTCGTCCCGGTAGCGCTCGATTTTGCGGTGCAGTTGCGCCACGCGCCAGGCGGCGTTGGCCGGGTCGTTGTTGCTGTAGCCGTCCGGGCCGTGCATGGAGCTGGTGAGATGAAAGATGTAGGGGCTGCCGTAGGCGGCCAGGGGCGCGATACCATCTTCTTCCGGGGCAAAGGGGAGGTAGTTTTCGGGCGGCCCGGTAGGCTTCTTTCGCTCGATTACTTCCACTTCCCCCGGCGCGGGCACCGTAAAGTTTTCCCGCATGTGGGCGACGATTTCGTCGGCGCCGATGACCACCGGCACGCGGTATTTTTCCGCGAAGTTGAAGGCGGTGACGGTGAGGTAAAAGCATTCTTTTACGCTGGCCGGGGAAAGCGCGATCAGGCACTGGTCGCCGTGGCGGCCCCAGCGCAGTTGCATCACGTCTGCCTGGGCGGGCTTGGTGGCCAGCCCCGTGCTCGGTCCGGAGCGCTGCACGTTGATGATGACACAGGGGACTTCGCCCATCACCGCCAGGCCCAGGTTTTCCTGCATCAGGGAAAAGCCCGGGCCGCTGGTGGCGGTAAAGGCCTTGGCGCCAGCGAGCGAGGCGCCGATGACCGCGGCGATGCTGGCGATTTCGTCCTCCATTTGCAGGTAGACGCCGCCCACCCGGGGCAAGAGCCTGGCGCATTCCTCCGCGATCTCCGAAGACGGGGTAATGGGGTAGCCGGCATAAAAACGCGCGCCGGCATAGAGCGCCCCTTCGACGATGGCCTGATTCCCCTGGAGGAGGCGTGGTTGTTGGGGCAAAGGTTCTCACCTCTTAAAACGAAACGTGATCGGCCGTGAGCCGCGACGCGGCCGCAGCCCTTGCTTTAATTACGCCAAATAAGCTTCCTTGTTAACGTTGGGAGGAACTGCACGGACTGTAACTGAAGGCTGCCGTCTCGGCGGTTCTAATGGCCGCTTGTTGA
>JACIYD010000217.1 GCA_014360105.1 Clostridia bacterium | reverse complement strand
TCAAGGTGCTTGAGCGGACCCGAGGCATCGAGATCACGGTCGTTCCTTGTCGGCCGGACGGGACCCTCGAGGTAGGCGACGTAAGCCGGGCCTTGAAAGACCGCACGCGGCTGGTGGTGCTGACGCACGCCTCCAATGTGGTAGGAACCGTGCTCCCGGTGGGCGAGATCGGGCGGATAACGCGCTCGCGCGGTATCCTTCTTCTGGTAGACGCGGCCCAAACGGCCGGTGTCTATCCCATCGATGTGGAAGAGATGGCCGTGGACCTCTTGGCCTTTACCGGTCATAAGGGCCTCCTGGGGCCGATGGGGACGGGCGGGCTTTATCTGGGCCCTGGCGTGACACTCGAGCCGCTTAAGGAGGGGGGCACCGGGAGCGAGTCCCTCCTGGAAGAGCAACCGGCGGTACTGCCCGACCGCTACGAGGCGGGGACGCTTAACGTACCGGGCCTGGCCGGTTTGCGGGCCGGAGTTCAATACTTGTTGAGCGAAGGGGTGGCCCGCGTACGGCGGCGGGAGAAGGAGCTGACCGCCTATCTCCTGGAGCTCTTGGGCGGGGTGGCCGGGCTTACCGTTTACGGCCCCCGGGACCCCGAGCGGCAAGTAGGGGTGGTTTCCTTCAACCTGGACCGGGTGGGTGCGGAGCGCGTGGCCTTTATTCTGGACGACGTTTACGATATTCAGGTACGTTCGGGTCTACACTGTGCGCCCCAGGCGCACCGCACCATCGGTACCCTTGACCGGGGAACGGTGCGGATCGGCCTGGGGTACTTCAACCAGGAGAGCGACCTCGAGGCGCTCGCCACGGCGCTTAAGGAAATCGCCGCAGAAATCTAACAGCAAGCTTTTCGCCCTAGACAAAGAAGGCGTTGACACTGCCGGGCGGCGGTGGTATATTGGCTCCAATGGACGGGCTGGCCGTCAGGACGCGGCGAGATCGTGCCCAAGGGAGCCACCAATGTTCACCAGCGTCTTTCCCGCCGTTATGTTTGTTGGTTTGCTTACCGGTACTTTCGGTTCCATGGTGGGCCTGGGCGGGGGCGTGCTGCTCGTCCCCCTCCTGACCCTAGGGTTGGGCGTGCCTATCCACCAGGCGATCGGCGCCAGTCTGGTGGCGGTCATTGCCACCTCCAGTGCCGCGGCTACTGCCTACCTGGAAGACCACTTCACCAACGTCCGCCTGGCAATGGTACTGGAAACGACTACGGTCTGTGGCGCGATCCTGGGTGGTCTCTCGGCGGTCGCCCTCAGCCGTACCGTACTGACCGGCCTTTTTGCCGCGGCTCTGGCCTTCGTGGGCGTGGCCATGGTGTGCAGGCAAACAAGGGATGATACCCCTATGGGGGAAACGGCAGGCAGCCTTGCTTTGGGCGGATCTTATTACGACCCGGTGCTGCGGCGACGGGTACGCTATGGGGTGCGCAACTTGCCCGTCGGCCTTGCGGTTTCTTTTGTGGCCGGGAATATTTCGGGCCTGCTGGGGATCGGCGGCGGGGTGATTAAGGTGCCTGCCCTGGTGCTCGCCATGGGGGTACCCATACGGGCCGCGGTGGCGACAAGCAACTTCATGATCGGGGTAACGGCGGTGGCCAGCGCCTACATCTATTACAGCCGTGGTTTTATCGTACCTCAAGTGGCGGTGCCAACGGCCGTCGGAGTTTTCCTGGGCGCACTGCTGGGGACACGGCTGGTCAAAAGGCTGCAGGCGCGTTGGCTGGAGGTTATTTTTGCCTTGGTGCTGCTGGTTTTCGCGGCGCAAATGGCGCTACAAGCCCTGGGCCTGGCCTGGCATTAGGGGGGAACGGCGACGCAAGGTTGGCGCCGGAGCAAGGCGGGGCGGGATTTTGACGTACTCCTGCGGCAGGTGCTCCTCGGAGGTCTGGCCGTAAGTTTTGGCTTGATGGCGTTTGGCCTGGTACTGGCGGGCCTGGTCCCCGGGGCGCCGGCGGGGTATCTTCCTTTGAGCCAGATCCCGGGCGGGTTGAAACGGCTTGAGCCGGCCGCTTTTCTGAATCTGGCCCTACTGTGCCTCATGGTCACGCCCCTGGCGCGGGTGGCAACGAGCATCGCGGCTTCTGCCGTGGCGCGCGACTGGACCTTCTGTGCGTTAACTGCGGCAGTTTTCCTGGTCCTTGTCTTAAGCCTTATTCTGGGCGTGAGCTAGGTGGAAGGCGGCATCA
Source organism: Clostridia bacterium (assembly GCA_014360105.1). Lineage (GTDB taxonomy): Bacteria > Bacillota > DSM-521 > Neomoorellales > SLTJ01 > JACIYD01. Next base: position 1,530 of record JACIYD010000217.1, on the reverse strand, counting down.
TCGTTACCGAAAGCCTTACCAAGGTTTACCGCAAAGGCCTGCGGGCCGTAGACGGCGTTTCCTTTACCGTCTTCGCCGGGGAAGTTTTCGGCCTTCTTGGGCCGAACGGTGCCGGCAAGTCTACCACGATGGCCATGCTGACCACGATCTTACGCCCCAGTAGCGGGCGTGCCTGGGTATGCGGGTACGAGGTAACGGTTTCTTCGCTCATGGTGCGCCAGCAGATCGGCTATGTTTCGCAAGATATCGCCGTCGACGACAGCCTGACCGGATGGGATAATTTGGTACTCCAGGGTCACCTTTACCATCTCGCGGGAAGAGAACTGGCCAAACGGGTGGCCGCGGTGCTGGAGATGGTGGACTTGGTCGACCGTGCCCATGACCTGGTCGAAACCTACTCCGGCGGGATGCGCAAGCGGTTGGACCTGGCCGCAGGCCTGCTGCACCGGCCGAGGGTCCTCTTCCTCGACGAACCGACGTTGGGCCTGGACATTCAGACAAGACACCGCATCTGGGAATATATCCAACGGTTATGTCGGGAAGAAGGGATCACCGTTTTCCTTACCACCCATTACATGGAAGAGGCGGACCGCCTTTGCGACCGCGTGGCCATCATGGACCACGGCCGCATCTGCGCCCTCGACCGCCCCGCGGCCCTGAAAGAAACGATCATGGGAGACGTGATCACGCTTGGTCTCGCCGGCGAGCCGGCCGACCGCAAAGGAGAACTGGTCGCCTTGGTGGAAAGGCTACCGTTGGTAAGCAAGGTGAGCGTGGTCCGTGACGGCCTATCTCTCCTGGTGGAAAACGGCGAGAAAGCGATTCCCGCCATAATGACGATATTGAACAGCCGCGGGGCAACGGTGGAAAGTCTTTCATTGAAACGGCCAACGCTGGAGGACGTCTTTCTCCATTATACCGGGCGGGAGCTGAGAGAAGAGGGAGGCGGTGAGGCCTTCCACCGCACGGCGCGTGCCCTGCGGCGGGCGCGCAGGTAGGGTAAGAAAAGCATGTGGCGCGGAAAGGGGGTCAGGGTAGGGATTTACCGGCTCGTCCTGGACGCCTGGTGGATTGCCTGGCGGGAACTCAAGCACTTTATTGGGCAAAAGGTACGGATCCTGCTGCTCCTGGTGCAGCCAGTAATCTGGCTGGCCTTGATGGGCAACATGTTCAACCGGGTCGCCGCGGTACCCGGTTTTCCCGCCCCGAGCTACCTAGACTATATGACGGCGGGCATCATCACCATGGTCAGTCTCTCCGGGGGCATTTTTGGGGGAATGTCGATCGTTTGGGACCGGCGCTTTGGCTTCCTCTATAAATTGATGGCAGCCCCCATCGGCCGGGGTGCGATCGTCCTCGGCAAGATGATGGCGATCGGCATCCAGACCACCTTTCAGGCACTGGTCATTTTTCTCCTTGCCAGATTTATGGGTGTAGAGTTTCAGGGCGGCGTGGCGGGCGTTTTCTTGTTGCTGGTACTGGCTTTTCTTTTGAGCCAGGTTTCTTCTGCCCTTTCCTTAGGTTTGGGAG
>JACIYD010000216.1 GCA_014360105.1 Clostridia bacterium | reverse complement strand
CGGCTCGCGCTGACGCAGGTCCAGCTGGCCCGAATGCTTGGTGTCTCCTTCGCCACTGTCAACCGATGGGAAAACCAGCAGGCACGGCCTTCACAACTCGCTTGGGCACAGCTTGAGCGGCTGATCTCAGGTTACGAGCAGCAAAGCCGCCAGCCAGCCAGTGAGCCAGTTTCTCACGCGCTCGATTTTACTGCCGATCCGGCGGTGGTCCGGGCAGTTGCCGAGGGCGAACGGCTGTCCTTCGGTCACCTTGCGAATCCTGCCTTTGCCACGGAGACGTCCCAGATCGATCCGTTGCCGCATCAGCGGCTGGCCGTCTACGAGCACATGCTCAAACAAGAGCGGCTGCGCTTTTTGCTGGCGGATGACGCTGGCGCCGGCAAGACAATCATGACCGGCTTGTACATTCGCGAGATGTTCTCGCGCCGCCTCCTAAAACGTGTCTTGATTGTGGCGCCCGCTGGTCTAGTGGGCAACTGGAAGAGCGAACTCGGCAAGCATTTCAGCCTTCCGTTCCGTGTGGTCGCCGGAGGCGATGCGCGAAATGCTAACCCGTTCGTCGGGGAGGACAGCGACCGCGTGATCATCAGCATCGACACGCTGGCCAGTCCCAGGGTGTTCGCTCGGCTGAAGGAACCGGACGTCGCGCCTTATGACCTGGTGGTGTTCGACGAGGCCCACAAACTTTCCGCGCACCGATCCCCAGACTTCCGCATTGAGAAAACCGACCGGTACAAAGTCGCGGAAGCTCTAGCCGGCGCAAAAGACTGCGAGGAGCCGTATAGGCTTTCCTGGAGCACCCACCACCTAATCCTTTTGACTGCCACACCGCACATGGGGAAGGACTATCCGTTTTATGCCCTCTGGAAGCTCCTGGAACCGGAGGTGTTGTCAACTTACGAAGCGTTTCAAGATTACCCGCCGGAACGTCGCAAACTGCATTTCATTCGACGTACCAAGGAGGAGATGGTTTACCTCGACGGACGCCCTTTGTATCCCGCGCGAATTTCCGATACGCTCGGCTACGAGCTGAGCCAGGGGCCGGTTAGCGAGCAAACCCTTTACGACGAGACGACGCAGTACCTGCGCCACGTTTACAACAAGGCTAAGATGCTGAACCGTTCTGCTGCCCGGTTGGCGATGAGCGTCTTTCAGCGGCGTCTGGCCAGTTCAACATACGCGCTCTTGCGATCCTTTGAACGACGCATCGAGAAGCTCAGCGATCTGATCGCCCAAATCCGAGACGGCCGCCTCACCGTCGAGCAGCTCGTCACCATGCAGCGCCGCATGCGGGAAGAGGATGTCTTCGACATCGCGACGGCCGACGAGGAGGCCGCCGAGGATGGGCGCGAGTGGAACGAGGTCGCCGAGGACAAGCTGCTTGTGGGCGTCGTTGCGGCCTCCCTCCTCGATCTGCAGGAGGAGTTGAGGCAGGTCCGGCACCTTAGAGATCTGGCCAAGCGTGTCTATGATGCCGGTACGGAGTCCAAGTTCGAGCGCCTGCGCGAAATACTTGTCGATCCCAAGTTCGGCGAAGAGAAGCTCATCATCTTCACCGAGCATCGCGACACGCTTGAGTTCCTGGTCCGCCGCCTGGAAGGTTTAGGCTATACCGGCCAAGTGGCGCAAATCCATGGCGGCATGCACTACACAGATCGCGAAGCCGAGGTCGAGCGGTTTCGCAAGCCGATGAAGCAAGGAGGAGCCCGGTTCCTTGTCTGCACCGACGCCGCGGGCGAGGGCATCAACCTCCAGTTATGCTGGATCATGATCAACTACGACATCCCATGGAATCCCGCACGGTTGGAGCAGCGCATGGGGCGCATTCACCGGTACGGCCAGAAGCACGATCCGGTGGTCATCTTGAACCTTGTCGCCTTGAACACACGAGAAGGACGCGTACTCGAAGCGTTGCTCAGAAAGCTGGAGCAGATTCGTAAGGAACTTGGGTCCGACAAGGTCTTCGACGTGATCGGCCGGCTGTTCGAAGGGGTGTCCATCAAGCAGTATATGGAAATGGCCGCTGCGGAGGATCGCACCGACGAGGCCACACGAGAGCTAGAAGGCCGCTTGACCAAAGAGCAGGTTGAAGCCCTCTTGGAACGCGAGCGAGCTTTGTACGGGACCGGGGGCGACGTGGTAGAGGCGCTGCCACGCCTGCGCGAGGACATCGACCGAGAGATGTACCAGCGTCTCCTGCCCGGCTACGTCCGCCAATACTTCGAGAGCGCCGCACCGCTAGTCGGCGTAGAAATCGTGGGTGATCCGGGCGGCTGTTTTTCTCTGCGATCATCTGGTGGCGGCGCCGATCCGTTACTTCAGGCTTTGGAAACATACCCGGAAAAGAAACGGGCCAGCCTCTCCTTCGTCCGGCCCAAGGATCACCATTCCGGCGTGTGGATTCATCCTGGCGAGCGTGTGTTTGAGGCTTTTCGCGCGATGGTCAGGGACCGTCTCGGCGACCAAGCCCGTCGCGGCGCCGTATTCGTCGATCCAGCTGCAGACAAGCCCTACCTGTTCCACTTGGCGCAAGTGTCCGTTGTCCGCGAGGCAGACCCGGAGTTTGCCGAACTGGCTCACGAAGAGATCCTCGAAACTCGTTTGGTTGGAATAAAACAATTCGAGGGTGCGCAGATAGTGGTGTGCCCGGTGGAGCATTTGTTGTTGCTCAAGGGCGGGCGTGGTCTGCCGGCGGCGGCCCAGCGCTTGGCCGTCGGCGCCCACCAGTTGCAGGAACAGGCCCATGCGTTCCTCCTGGAGCGAGTTGCCCGGGAGATGGCAGTCCAGCGTCGCCAGTCGTTGTTGGCAACGTTAGCCGAGCGGGAGAGCTTTCTCGAGCGGGGCTTCGACTACCGGGAAGCTGAGCTGGCCGCAGCCCGGGCGAAACAGGCCGAAAAGGCCCGTGCCGGCAGCGCAGCCGCCCGGAAGGAACTGGCCCGCATCAAAGAGCAGCAACGGCAATTGGCTCAGCGCCGGCACGAAGCACTTGCCGTATTGCGCCGCGAACCGGAACTGATCCGCCCGCGGGCCGTCGAATTCATTGCCACTGCCTTGGTAGTCCCATCGAGCGATCCGGTAGATCGGGAGCAGTTCGAGGCGAAGACCGACGAGGTGGCGATGTCGCTGGCCTGGGCTTTCGAGGAATCCGAAGGGGCCATCGTCAAGGATGTTCACACGCCCGAAGGGGCCCGGGCGGCGGGGCTGCCCGACTACCCCGGCTTCGATTTGTGGTCAATCCGGCCAAACGAAAAGCGTTGTATTGAAGTTAAGGGCCGGGCCGGCACCGGCGAAATCGAAATCTCGGCCAATGAATGGGCCCGGGCCTGCAACCTGCGTGAGCAGTATTGGCTTTACGTCGTTTACGACTGCGCCACGCCAAAGCCGCGCCTGGTGCGAATCCAAGACCCCTTCGGTACGCTCTTGGCCAAGGCTAGGGGAAGCGTGGTGATCAGCGCCAGAGAAATCATGGAGGCCAGTGTATGAGGCAGGACATGGCCAGAACTTCGCCTGTACCGGCAGCGCACAAACCGGCGCCGGGATTCGGCAGATTCAAACCTCCCCCAGACCCGCTACGAGCCGTTTTCACCTCTGACGTGATTGCGATATGGCGCAAGAACCTTACGCCCGAACTGGTTAAGAGGCTTGAGATACTGTGTGCTTGCGGGCCTTACCCTTCCGACCCGGCACGCGCTGCCGAAGTGCGTTGCCTGCGCGCCAAAAAAGCTGCGTGGGAGGTTTACCTGTTTACTGCGTTTGCC
>JACIYD010000215.1 GCA_014360105.1 Clostridia bacterium | reverse complement strand
TAGGCAAAAAGGGGCGAAAGGAGCACGCACCAAGCGACCATCATCAGAACCCCGGCCTGCGGGTGTTGCGGATAGTTGTGCCCCTGCAGGATTAGGGGCGCGTGCCACACGCCCCAAATAAGTCCGGTGTAGAGGGAAGCGCGCCAGAACCCAAGGTGGGAAAGCTCTCTTAGCAAAAAGCCCCGCCAGCCCAACTCCTCGCCGAAGGCAGCTACCGCATTAATGGTGGCGCCCGCAATCAGCCCCTGGACGAGTGCCAGCCAGAAGGGGTGTACCGGCAGTAAAGCGGTCTGCTTCTTCATTTGTTCCAAAGCCTCGGCCGGAAAGACGCTTTGGAAGCGCGCCCACAACCCGGCCATCTCGGGTGAATAAGCGACACCCGGGAGGAGAAGGCTTATACCCAAGGTGGCAAGGCTTAAGGCCGCCGGCAGGATCCAGGCAACCATCCACCAGCGGTTCGGCCGCCAGCGGATCTCCAATGCCCGGACGATATCCTCCCGCACCAGCAGTCGCTGCACCACAAAGACGACGGCCGCGGGAATAAACATATATCCTACGCCGACGGCCTGGGCAGCCGGCGTGTGCCAGCGCATGCCGGCTAGGTAAAAGCCGGCGGCATAGAGATAACTGACCACAAGCGTCAGCAAGGTAAAGATTGCCGTCGGATTCATCTGTACGCCCCTCCTGCTCTGGCTACGGGTTTAAACCACAGCATGCCCTCCCCGGTAAGGCCGGTTCTCGGGGCTCAGGACGGGTTTGGCCCGCGTATCAGCAAGTCACTCCCTATCTTATTCGGGGAGAAGCAGCATTATCCTTCTGGCCGCGCCAAAAAGAAAGCGGCCGGGCATCAGCCGGCCGCCTTTAATCGGGTTATCTGCGCCTTTCTAAACGGCGTTTTTCTCTTGCAGGGCCGCGTTAATGCGGTCGACATAGGCAGCGCCGCCCTTGGGTGGTACGGTGACCAGACTGACCACCAGGAAGACCAGGGTGGTGATGATGATCCCCCAGACCCCCGGCCAGATGCCCAGCGGCTTAAGGTTGCCGAACTGCAGGGCGGCCACCAGGACGCCGCCTGCCACCATGCTGGCAGCGGCCCCGGCCGCCGTGCCGCGCTTCCAGAAGAAAGCGCCAAAGATGGCCGGCACCATGACCAAAAGACCTGCCGAGGAGGCCACCGAAAGGGTGGCAATGAGATCCAGCTTAAGGAAGGCGAAGAGCATGGCCAGAATGGAAATAATAGGAATAATCCACTTGCCAAACTGCACCTGCTGCGCCTCGGGCACGTCCGGCTTGAGATTGCGGTAGACGTCGCGGGCAAACATAGAGGAAAGGGTGAGCAGAATAGAGTCAATCGTAGAAATGGCCGCAGCCGTAATCCCGGCCATGGCAATTAACGCCAGTACTGCCGGTACGGCCGGCGAGCCCAGGAGGGCCGGCGTCGCCATATCGGCCTTGGGCAGGTTGGGCAGCATCACCCGCGTGGAAAGTCCCCAAAGCACGGAAATGAGAGTGTAGATGAAACCGAAGATGAGAAAGCCGGTAAGCATCTTCCGCATGCCGCTCAAAGAGGCGGGTACGAAGAGGCGTTGGCTTACCTGTGGGTTGGATAAGCAGAAGAAGAACCAGGGCAACGTCAGACCCAAGAACGTCTGGAACTTGAAGAACCCCGGACCCGGAACTTGGAGCCACTTAGGATATTCCGTCTGCAGGCGGCCGAAAAGCGCGCCAAAACCTCCAAGATCGCCGTAGACCACAAAAAGCAGCACCAGAATGGCCGTAACCAGCATCACCAGCGCCTGCAGGGCGTCGGTCCAGGCAACAGAGCGCAAGCCTCCGATCCAGGCCCAGGCAATGGCCAGGATGGTGGCAATGATAACCCCTATCTCAAAGGTGATAGCCCCCTTGGAGAGGCCGCTCATCAAGTATCCCACACCCATCAATTGCACCGCGCTGTAAGGGATAAGAAAGACCAGTGAAGCCAGGGCGGCAATGGCGGCTACCGCGCGGTTCTCGTAACGGTCGCCCAACAATTCCGCCGTGGTGACGTAACCCCGCTCCTTGCCGACCAGCCAGAAGCGGGGACCGAAGAAGGCGGCCAGCAATAACCCGGAAAGATAAATGAGCTCGAAGCCCAACGCCCCCACCCCGCCCTGGTAGGCATAACCGGCCAGCCCTACCATCATGAAGGCGCTGTAGGTGGTAGCGCTGTAGGTTAGAGCATTCACGAAACCGCTTAGTGTGCGGTTGGCCAGGAAAAAGTCGATCATCGTCTGCCCTTCCCTGGCGAGCCCGCGGCGGGCAAAAACGGCTACCAGCATCCCGACAACGGCGTAAAGGGCGATAGTCAAATACACCCAGGCCGCGTTCATCCCTAATCCCTCCATCGGCTAATCATGGTAATAATGGAAACAATGGCCACCAGGGCGAAAACCGTCCAGTACAAGAAAGAGGCCGCGATGCTGGCAATGGAGCCCAGAAAGGCAAAGGGAACGATAAAGGCGGAAAGAACGAGGACGCAGAACCAGACAGCCCAACCCAGGCGGGCTGCGGTAAGGCTTTTTGCCTGCGGCTGCGGCTTGCCGGTTGCCGGCTGAGATTGAGGCGACATCGTTTCTCACCCTCCTTCTGACAAGACAGGTGTCAAGACAGCCCTCTCTTAGTTTAAAACAAGCGCTGCCCCAGAAGCAAGTCCTTCCCAATACCAAAAACCTTGGGCATCTTGCCAACCTTCGGATCACTTCTTGGAACCTAGCCTCCCTTTACCCCTCCTGAATCGCCGCCACTACCTTTTCCGGGGTGATGGGCAGGTCGTAGAAGCGCACACCCAGGGCGTCGGCCACGGCGTTGGCAATGGCCGCCGCCGTAGGGATGAGCGCGGGCTCCCCCACCCCTTTGGCGCCAAAGGGGCCGGTAGGCTCCGGCTCTTCCACGATGATCGGGTAAATCTCCGGCACGTCCAGGCTCAGGGGTAAAAGGTACTCGGCGTAGCGCGGGTTGGCAATCTGCCCTTCTTCCACCTTCACCTCCTCCAGCAGGGCGTAGCCGATCCCCATGACACACCCCCCTTCGATCTGGCCTTCAACCGCCTGCGGGTTGATCGCCCGGCCCACATCGTGGGCGGCCACCAGGCGCAAGACGTTGACCCGGCCGGTCTCCGTATCTACTTCCACTTCCGCCACCTGGGTGGCGAAGCTGTAGGTCGCATAGGGCACACCCTGCCCGTCCTCGTCCGTCGCGGTGGTAGGCGGGTTGAACCAGCCGCTCCCCAGGGTGAGCTGCCCTTTGGCACGGCAGCGGCTCAAGAGCTCCTTGAGCGCGATCCCGGTTGGCGCCCCACCGCGCCAGACCCGGCCGCCGGCCAGGGAGAGCTCTTCCGCCGGCACCTCCAGCCAGGCCGCCGCCTCCTGGAGGAGCACTTCCCGCGCCTGGCGCGCCGCCAGGCGCACCGCGTTGCCGGAGATGTAGGTCTGCCGGCTGGCGGAGGTGGCCCCTGCATCGGGGCTGACCCCGGTATCGCCAGCTACTACGAGCACGTCCTCAAGGCTCACTCCCAGCTCCTCCGCCGCGATCTGGGCGAGCACGGTGCTGGAGCCCTGACCGATGTCGGCGCAACCCGTAAGGACGATGACCGTGCCGTCTTCGACGAAATCGAGAAAGGCCCCAGCCGGATTGGGCGCTCCGGTGTTGCCGATGCCGTACCACATGCAGCCCACACCCACGCCGCGCTTCTTCACCGTTCCTCTCCCCCCAGCATGCCGAGTTCCCGCGCCCT
>JACIYD010000214.1 GCA_014360105.1 Clostridia bacterium | reverse complement strand
GACAAAGTTGAATTACCTCGTTCTCGGGTTCCTTTATGCGGAGGGAATTATCTCGGGCACAGACGACGTCCTGATGATGCGCCTGTATGAGAAGGAATCGTTGGCCGATGTGAGATTGAGGAACCGCGACTATAAGCCGCCGGGGCGGCGGATACTCACCTCCGGCTGTTGGGGCGGTGCGACTTTCAAAACCCAGGCAGAGAGGATCGACACGGAGCTCGAGGTTGAGCCCACGGCAATACTGGCGCTCATGAAGAAGTTTCAGGAGCACATGGAGTTGTACCGGCTCAGTGGCGGCGTCCATACTTCAGCGCTGGCCGACGCAAGGGATATCGTGATCGTGGCCGAGGACATCGGACGACGCAACACCCTGGATAAGATTCAAGGAGAGTGCCTGGCGAGGGGGGTATCTACCAGAGATCGATTGCTCCTCACCACTGGCCGCGCTTCCTCGGAGATGTTGCTCAAGGCGGCAAGGATGCAAACGCCAGTTATTATATCGCGGCACTCACCGACGGCCAGCGCCGTTTCGCTGGCCCGCGACCTGGGCATCACTCTGGTTGGCCACGCCCGCGGTGGCCGACTGATCGTATATTCGCACCCGGAGCGACTTGGGCGCTCGGTAGGTGAAGTATGAGTAGGCGAAACCAGGACGGCACGGTCTGACAAAACCCGACGGGGGTGGAACAATGGGAAACGAAATGGAAATAGTGGGCGAACAGCTTGTCAAAAGACTGGCGGGCAGTAACCTTGGAGACGTGATGGTTGTCGGCGGTGGGATTAGCGGTGTTCAGGCCGCCCTTGATCTCGCCACTGCGGGTTTTAAGGTGTATTTGGTTGAGAAATCACCTGCCATTGGTGGGAAGATGGCTCAGCTCGATAAGACCTTTCCCACCAATGAATGCTCCATATGAATACTCGCGCCCAAACTGGTCGAGGTCGACCGGCAATCTAATATAGAGGTTCTGACTTATACAGAACTAGAAAGTGTAGAAGGAAGTATAGGAGACTTTAAGGTAACCCTGACTAAAAAGCCCAGGTACATTATCGAGGATAGATGCACGGGTTGTACTACCTGTGTAGAGTATTGTCCGGTTTTGATCCCTGATCCGTTCAATCAAGAGTTATCAACGAACAAAGCCATTCACATCTACTATTCCCAGGCCGTTCCTCTTATCTCCTACGTAGACGAGAACTGCCTTTATCTCAAGGAGAAAAAGTGCCGTATCTGCGTAGGGGTATGTGAGAAGGACGCCATAGATTTTACCCAAAAGCCCCAGAAGATAGAAGTAAAAGTGGGTGCCATAGTCCTGGCGTTAGGGTACGAGGTGTTCGACCCTAGGATCAAGGGCGACTACGGCTACGGGAAATACCAAAACGTGGTAACCGGTCTTGACTTTGAACGGCTCTTGTCCCCCACCGGGGCGTACGAGGGCGAGATAAGGCGGCCTTCGGACGGGAAGCATCCCAAGAAGATAGCCTGGATTCAGTGTGTGGGCTCCCGACAGGTTATCCCCGGTGGTAACAGTTATTGCTCCGCCGTATGCTGTACCTATGCCCAGAAGCAGGTCATTTTGGCGAAGGAACACGACCCCGAGATCGAGGCTACGATATTCCACAACGATATCCGCTCGTATGGTAAAGACTTCGAACGATTCCACAAGAGAGCGGAGGGTCTCCCAGGGGTTCGCTTTATAAGAAGCTATGTATCACTGACAAGAGAGATACCGGAGACCAAGAACCTTGCCATCAGGTACACTACTCCCGAGGATGGAGTAAAGGAAGAGGAATTCGACCTGGTGGTATTGTCAGTCGGACTCAATCCCCCTGCTCATGCGAAGGAGCTCGCAGAAAAACTCGGGCTGGAGCTTGACTCTCACGGATTCTGCAAGACCAATCCTGTTAATCCGATTGAGAGCACCCGTCCCGGCATTTTTGTAAGCGGAGCCTTCCAAGGCCCCACCGATATCCCGGAGGCGGTTTTCACCGCGAGCGGAGCGCGCTCCCAGTGCGGTGAACTCCTGGCCTATCGGCGGGGGAAGCTGGCGAAACGAAAGGAGTATCCGCCGGAGAAAGACGTTTCCCAAGAGGAGCCCAGGGTAGGCGTCTTCGTGTGCCATTGCGGGGCAAATATCGGAAGAGTGGTCAATGTTCCTTCGCTTGTTGACTATGCCATGACCTTGCCTAATGTTGTTTACGCCCAGGAGCAGTTGTTCTCATGTGCCAGTAATTCCACTAAAGAAATAGCGGACATGATAAAGGAAAAAGGGCTCAACCGCGTGGTCGTTGCCGCCTGCACTCCCAGAACGCACGAACCAACATTCAGGAATACTCTTCGTGAAGCCGGAATCAACCAGTATTATTTCGAGATGGCCAACATCAGGGAACACTGCTCCTGGGTGCACTCTCGCGAGAAGGAAGAGGCTACGGAAAAGGCGAGGGATCTGGTCAGGATGGCGGTAGCCAGGGCCTGCGCGCTGGAGCCGCTACAGGACCTCAAGCTATCTGTAGACAAGGCGGCATTAGTGGTTGGCGGCGGCATCGCCGGTCTCACCTGTGCCCTCTCCATCGCCAACCAGGGATACGGAGTCTATCTTGTGGAGAAGGATAGCGAGCTTGGGGGAATGGCGCGGAGACTTCACTACACTCTGGAGGGACTGGATGTTCAGGCGTATTTGCGAGATCTCGTACGTCGGGTATACCAGCACCCCCTGATACGCGTTTACACCGGCGCCACCATCGGGGACGTTACCGGCTACATCGGGAATTTCGTGACCACACTAGAGACCGAGACGGGGAGCACGAAGATAAGGCATGGCGTAGCCGTCATCGCCATCGGTGCCGAGGAGTACAGACCCACCGAATATCTTTACGGACAGGATGACAGGGTATTGACTCTCCTGGAGCTGGAGGAGCGAATTGCCAGGGGAGATGAAAGAGTGATCAACTCCCAGAGTGTGGTCATGATTCAATGCGTTGGCTGCAGGGTGGCAGACAGGAATTACTGCAGCCGGATATGTTGTAGCCAGGCCATAAAGAATGCCCTCAAGCTGAAAGAGATAAACCCGCAGATGGATATTTACATTCTCTTCCGGGATATGCGAACGTATGGATTCAGAGAGGATTACTACCGGGAAGCCGCGAATAAAGAAGTAAGGTTCATCCGTTACGAGCCCGAGGATCGGCCGCAGGTGGAGCCCGATGAGGAAGAGGGCCGGCCTGTTCTCCGGGTCTACGTAACCGATCCTGTTTTGGGGAAGAAGCTTGCCATCGACGCCGATATCTTAGCCCTGGCTGCAGCCGTTGTTCCTGCCCGAGATGCGGAAAGAATGTCCCAACTGTTTAAGCTGGCTTTGAACGAGGACGGCTTTTTCAAAGAAGTGCACGTCAAACTGAGGCCCGTGGAGTTTGCCACCGAGGGCGTGTTTCTGTGTGGGGCGGCCCACTATCCAAAGCATATACCGGAAGTGATTAACCAGGCATACGGGGCTGCCGGCCAGGCGGTAAACATCCTTTCGCAGGATACGGTCACGGGGTCGGGCGCCGTTTGCGAGGTAAACGAGAAAAAATGTATAGGATGTGGCGCCTGCGTCTCCGCCTGCGCCTACGATGCCATCGAGTTGTATGAGACGCGACGGGGCAAGAAAGCCAGGGTCAAGGCAGTGCTCTGCAAGGGAGACGGCCTGTGCAATGCGAAGTGTCCCACCGGGGCTATTTCACTAAAGCACTTCACCAATGAACAACTCTTGAGGCTGATTGATGCGGCCGTTCCGGAGGAATTAA
>JACIYD010000213.1 GCA_014360105.1 Clostridia bacterium | reverse complement strand
CACCGTGCCGTAGAAAAGAAATGGTACCGGCACTGGGAGGAAGCCGGCTACTTTGCAGCACCGGTTAAGCGGGATGCGGTGCCCTTTAGCATCGTCATGCCTCCGCCGAACGTCACCGGTTCCCTTCACCTGGGACATGCCCTGGACGAAACCTTGCAGGACATCCTGATCCGTTGGCGTCGCATGCAGGGGTACAACGCGCTGTGGCTGCCGGGCACCGACCACGCAGGGATTGCCACCCAGGCGCGGGTAGAGGAGGAGCTTGCTCGGGAAGGTCTCACCAGGCACGACCTGGGACGTGAGGCCTTCCTCGCCCGGGTCTGGGCCTGGAAGGAAAAGTACGGGAACCGCATCGGGGAACAGTTGCGACTCCTGGGCGCCTCTTGTGACTGGCAGAGGGAGCGCTTCACCATGGACGAGGGGTGCTCCCGGGCGGTACGTGAGGTTTTCGTACGCCTCTACGAGAAGGGGCTGATCTATCGTGGGAACTATATGATCAACTGGTGTCCCAAGTGCCATACGGTCATTTCCGACATCGAAGTGGAACACGAGGAAGAAGAGGGCTATCTTTATCACCTTCTCTACCCGCTCACAGGCGGTGACGGTTATCTCGTCGTCGCCACGACCCGGCCGGAGACGATGCTGGGCGATACTGCCGTAGCAGTGCATCCCGAGGATTTACGTTACCGGCATCTGGTGGGCCGACGCGTACTCCTGCCGCTGATGGAGCGGGAGATTCCTGTCATTGCCGATGCTTACGTCGACCCGGCCTTCGGTTCCGGGGCGGTCAAGATTACACCGGCCCACGACCCCAACGACTTTGAGATCGCCGCACGCCACAGGTTGTCACAGGTCGAAGTGATCGACAAGGAGGCGCGCATGACCCAGGCGGCCGGTGCCTATGCCGGCCTTGATCGCTATGCTTGCCGGGAGGCGGTCTTGCGCGACCTGGCCGCGCAGGGGCTCCTGTTGCGGCAGGAGCCGTACCGGCACAGCGTGGGGCGTTGCTACCGCTGCGGCACGGTAATCGAACCCCTGGTTTCCGAGCAGTGGTTCGTTCGCATGAGGCCGCTGGCGGAACCGGCAAGGCAGGCGGTGCTCGAGGGCCGGGTGGAGTTCGTCCCCGAGCGTTTCGCCAAGATCTTTCTTAACTGGCTGGAGGAGCTCCGCGACTGGTGCATCTCCCGCCAGCTCTGGTGGGGGCATCGCATTCCGGTCTGGTACTGCCGCGACTGCGGCGAGGTGATTTGCCGGGTGGCGGAGCCGGAAACCTGCCCTGCCTGCGGCCACACGCACCTTGAACAGGACGAGGACGTGCTGGACACCTGGTTCAGCTCGGCCCTCTGGCCCTTTTCTACCCTGGGCTGGCCGGAAAAAACACCGGAACTGGCGCACTTTTACCCGACCTCGGTGCTGGTTACCGGACGCGACATCCTTTTCTTCTGGGTGGCGCGCATGATTTTCATGGGCCTGGAATGTATGGGAGAGGTGCCCTTTCGGCAGGTCTTCATCCACGGCCTGGTACGCGACGCCGAGGGGCGGAAGATGTCCAAGTCCCTGGGTAACGGGGTCGATCCGGTGGAGGTAATCGAGCAATATGGGGCGGACAGCCTGCGCTTTATGCTGGTTACCAATAACGCGCCAGGCAACGACCTGCGCTTTAACTGGGAAAGGGTGGAGGCGGCACGCAATTTTGCCAACAAGATCTGGAACGCCGCCCGTTTTGCCCTGATCAACCTGGAAGACTACGAGGAAAACGGGGCGGCGGCACCCGAGGAGCTGCCCGACCGCTGGATTTTAAGTCGCCTGGCGGCGGTAAGTACGGCCGTGACGGCCAACCTCGGCGCCTACCAGTTGGGTGAGGCGGCTCGGGAACTCTACGAGTTTACCTGGAGCGAGTTTTGCGACTGGTATATCGAGATGGCCAAGCTCCGCCTTTACGGCGCGGATCTGACGAGGCGGCGTACCGCGCAGCGGGTGCTGGTAACCGTCTTTCGGGAGCTGCTAAAGCTCCTTCATCCCTTCCTGCCCTTTATTACGGAGGAGATCTGGCGGTACTTGCCAGGAACGCGGGGCACCATTATGCTCCAGCCATGGCCGACGGAGCCCGGCCGGGACGATCCGGAAGCGGAAGAAGCAATGGGGCTTCTCATGGAGGTCATTCGGGCAATCCGTAACATCCGGGGCGAAATGCGCGTGCCGCCGCAGCGCAACGTACCGGTTTACCTGGTGAGTGGTAATGCCGCTGCGCGCGAGGTGCTAGGGGTCGGCGAGGAGTTGATCCGGGGGCTTGCTCAGGCCCAGCCGGTGCAGATCCTTTCTGCCCTGGAGGCACCACCGGCACAGGCGGCAAGTGCGGTGGCCCGAGAAACGCAGGTCCTGGTACCGCTGGCGGGGCTGGTCGATTTTGCCCGCGAGCGGGAGCGGCTGGGTAAGGAATTGGAGGCGGTCAGCCGGGAGCTGGCCCGGTCCAGGCAGAAGCTGGCCAACAACGATTTCCTCGCCCGGGCGCCGGAAGAAGTGGTGGCGCGCGAAAGGGCCCGGGCCGAAGTACTGGCGCGCAAAGAGCAGGCCTTGCGCGAGCGGTTGGCCTCCCTTGGGTAACCGTGGCCGTGTCTTCGGCACCCCGGCCAAAAGGAAAGCGGGAAAACGTGGCCTCGCGGGCAGCCGAAGGGGTCACCGCCCTGGAGGTTTGGCGCGGTGACGAAGGGCTGGCGGGATGGCAGAGGAGGAGGGATTGCTTGGATTATCCGGCGGCCGTATGTTATCTGGAAAGCTTAATGCGTTTCGGCATGCACCTGGGACTGGAACGGATCGGCCTCCTGCTCCATCTGCTCGGCGAGCCGCACCTGAACCTGCCGGTGATTCATGTAGGTGGGACCAACGGCAAAGGGTCGACGGCGGCCATGCTGGCCGGGATTCTTCAGGCAGCCGGTTATCGTACCGGCCTTTTTATTTCGCCGCACCTCCACTCTTATACGGAGCGGTTTTCCGTCAACGGTGCGTCGATTACGCCGGCGGATTTTGCCGCGGCGGTGGCCGAGGTAAAGCCTGCGGTCGAGGAGATGACGGCTGGCGGATACGAGCAGCCTACCGAATTCGAAGTGCTTACCGCAATGGCCTTTCGCTATTTCCGCCGCCAGCAAGTGGACGTCGCCGTACTTGAGGTGGGGCTTGGGGGCGAGCTGGACGCGACCAACGTGGTCCCCGATCCGCTGGTAAGTGTGATCACCAACGTTGGCTGGGATCACATGGACCGCTTGGGCGATACCCTTACCGCTATTGCCCGGGCCAAGGCGGGGATTGTCAAACGCGGCGGCTACGTGGTGACCGCGGCTACGGCGCCGGAGGCGCTGGCGGTCATCGAGGCCAGGTGCAAGGCGCTGGGCGCCACCCTCTTTCGTGTTTACCAGGAGGCAACCTGGCAGGCCGGGGAAACGCTTCCTCATGGCCAGTATTTCTCGCTCACCGTCCTGGGTCGCTTCTACCCGCAACTGTTCCTGTCCTTGCGCGGGGCACACCAACTGGTCAATGCGGCCACGGCCGTCCTTGCCAGCGAGGTTCTGCGCCGGCACCGGGGGCTGACCATCCACGAGGAGGCGGTCCGCCGCGGCCTGGCCGGCGTGCGCTGGCCGGGTCGCCTGGAAGTGGTGGCGACGGCGCCAACGGTGGTCATCGATGTCGCCCACAACCGCGATGCGGCTCTGGCCCTGCGGCAGGCATTGAGTTTGTTTTCTTACCGTCACCTGGTACTGGTGGTCGGCATGCTTGGCGACAAGGAGCGGGAGAAGGTCATGGA
>JACIYD010000212.1 GCA_014360105.1 Clostridia bacterium | reverse complement strand
TCTCGACGATGCGCGCTTTGCGGCCGACCTTGACCTGGTGCTCGCCCGGGCGCGAGAAGCGGGCGTAGTCTGGGTACTTACGGTAGGAACCAACCTCGCCTCTTCACGTGCCGCCGTTGCCCTGGCACAGCGCTACCCCATGGTGGTGGCGGCGGTAGGTATCCATCCCCACGAGGCTAAGGAGGCCGATGCCCGCACCTGGTCCGAACTGGCCGCCCTGGCCGCCTCGCCAAAGGTGGTGGCGGTCGGCGAGATCGGCCTGGATTTTCATTACTGTTATTCGCCCCCTGCCTTCCAGCGCCGAGTGTTCCGTGCCCAGGTGCGGCTGGCTGTGGAGCTGGGCCTGCCCGTAGTGGTTCACGCGCGCGAGGCCCACGCGGAAGTGGAAGCAGTGCTCACCGAGGAGGCTCCGCCGCGGGGCGGTGTAATACACTGCTTTTCCGGAGACGCAGCGCTGGCGGCGCGCTTGGTGGCGCAAGGCTTTTACCTCTCTTTTGCCGGTCCGCTTACATTTGAGGGGGCAGAGGAACGCTATCGCGTAGTATTGGCGGCCGTTCCCCCGCAGCGGTTGCTGCTTGAAACGGATTCTCCCTATCTCAGCCCCGTGCCTTTTCGCGGCAAGCGCAACGAGCCGGCACGGGTTCGCCTCGTTGCCGACGCGGTCGCGAAACTCAGCGGCCGGGAGGTGAACGAGGTAATCCGCGAGAGCGGCCAGGCCTGCGACAACCTTTTTCAATTTAGTCGATTGGAGCAGGCAGGATTATAAGAGGTTACGGCGAATACTTTTTCCAGAGAAAGTGAAACCTATGGCGAGGTTAGAAAGTTGGGCGGGACGACCCGGTTGGCCGGGTTATGCTTTGTCGGACTGCTAGTTCTTGTCCTGGCGGGGCAAGCCTGGGCCAAGAAAGATGTCTTGCTGGTGGTCGACGGCCGGGAGAAGATGGTTTCTACCTTCGTCCGGGACGTGGCCGGCCTGTTGCAACAGGAAAAGGTTATTCTGGAACCGGGAGACCAAGTGCGGCCGGAGCCGGGAACGCGGTTGCGCGACGGCCTTCGGGTGGAAGTGGTCAGAGCAGGGGAAGTAACGCTCATCCTTGGCGAGGAGGAGCGACTGGTACGTACGGTGCCGCTGACGGTAAGAGAGTTTTTGGCGGCGCAGGGGGTAGCCCTGGGGCCCGAGGACGCGGTGGAGCCCGGCTTAAACCATCTGTTGGGTCCCGGGGAAGTAGTAAGGGTAACGCGCATCAGCAAGCGCGAAGAACTGATCACGGAAAGAATTCCTTTCCCGCGTGAGCGCCGCCTTCTGACTAGCCTCGCGCCAGGGCAGCGGCGGATTTTACGGCCCGGGCAGGAGGGCCTGAGGCAACGCGTCTTGCAGGTTACTTACGTAAACGGTAAGCCCGTCAGGACGGCAGAGTTGAGCAATAAGGTCTTGCGCCAGCCGGTGGCAGAAATCGTGGGGATTGGGATAGGTAGAGAAAGGTCGTTACATCTCGCGGCGCGCAGCGCGCCCGAGCATTACCGCGAGGTGCGGGAGATGGTGGCCACGGCGTACGCCTTGCATCGCACCACGGCTATAGGCAAGAAACCAGGGCCGGGTACGGTAGCGGTGGACCCCCGGGTGATTCCTCTTGGTACGCGCCTCTTCGTGGAAGGGTACGGTTATGGACGGGCGGAAGATGTGGGAAGCGCCATCAAGGGGGAAAGGATAGACGTTTATTTTGATACCAGGGAAGAAGCATGGCGGTGGGGCAGGCGGAAAGTGAAAGTCTACTTGCTGGAGTGAGGGGGCGAAAACGCCTCCTCCTCTGTTTTCCAGCCGTTAACTTTGCCAGAGGCGCACTTTTTCGTTATAATGAGGCCGTGGAGCACGAGGTTTTGCCTCTAGAAATCGATCTTGCCTCACGCAAGACGACGCAGCGGGTACTACGGCGGTTCGGGCTGAGGCCGCGCCACCGCCTGGGCCAAAACTTCCTCGTTAACGGCCGGGTGGTAGAGAGAATGGTCGCGGCGGCCGAGCTTGGGCCGGAGGAAGTGGTGGTGGAGGTAGGGCCAGGCATCGGCACCTTGACACGGGTACTCGCGACCCGGGTGCGCCAGGTGGTTGCCGTCGAGGTAGACGCGCAGCTCGTACGCGTCCTGGCGTACACCCTGGGAGCTCTCGCCAACGTACGGCTGGTGCAGGCCGACGTGCGGTACCTTTCGCTGGACGGATTGGCACGGGAAGCCGGCATCTCGTCCTTTAAAGTAGTGGCGAGCTTGCCGTATTATCTCACGTCCTTGTTCTTGCGACGGCTCTTGACCGGCGAACGGGGCTTTAGCCTGGGAGTGCTCATGGTACAGAGGGAAGTCGCCCGGCGGTTGCTTGCTCTCCCGGGAAGTAAGGATTACGGTGTATTGACGGTGGCGGTCCAGTATCACGCTGAGGTGACGCCGGTAATTCACGTGGGTCCGGCGGATTTTTGGCCCCGGCCGCAAGTGGCTTCGACAGTGTTGCGCCTGCGCCGGCGGCACCGGCCGCCGGTAGAGGTGGGCGAAGAAGATTTCTTCTTCCGTCTGATCCGCGCGGCGTTTTCTCGGCGGCGAAAGGCATTGGCCAATGCGCTCGCGGAAGGACTGGGCGAACCGAAAGAGCGGGTGCGGGCGGTACTGGGCGAGGAAGGTTTTGGGGCTGAGCTACGGGCAGAGGAGTTAAGTCTGGCCGACTTTGCCGCCTTAAGCCGGCGCTTTTTGGGGCAAAGGAAGGGTTGATGAGGATGGAGTATTTCATCAGTCCCACCAAGGGACGCCTTACCCTGGACGAGGTTTACGCCGACATCATTTCCTTCATCGAGTGCAACCCGGAGGCTCGTTACCGGGTGATTATCGGTAGCGATTCCCAGGCACGGGAGGAAACTTGCTTTGTCACTGCAATTATCATCCACCAGGTGGGCAAGGGTGGACGCTATTATTACACCAGAAGCGCCGCGCGGCGTATGGCCAGTTTAAGACAACGCATTTTCTACGAAGCCTCCCTTAGCCTCGAGACGGCCAGTCGTCTGGCGGAGAAGCTGGCGCAAAACGGCCACAGCGAATTAAACGTGGAGATTCACCTTGACGTGGGGCCCAACGGCGAGACCAAGGACCTGATCCGCGAAATCGTAGGCATGGTGGTCGGCAGCGGCTTTGACGCGAAGATCAAGCCCGAATCCTGCGGTGCCACCAAAGTGGCGGATAAGCATACAAGGTAGAGCGAAAAACACGGGCTCCCGTTTAAGAAGATCACCCTCGGGTAATAATTGGTTACCGGGGGTGATCTTTTATGGCCAGCGGCAGGCGGGCCGCGGTCAACTGGCGGCGGCTTAACGCGCGGTTGCGAATGTATAGTTTGTTTATTCGTACGGCCCGGAAAATGCTCACCGGGCGCGATTAGATGGCAAAGACGTGTTGGCCGATGCGGGCAACGATGGTTCTGGTCCAAACCCAGCCGCTCGTTGCGAGTGCCGGGTTCCAATAGTAGAGTGCCCCGCCTGTGGGATCCCAACCGGCCAGCGCCTGACGTGCCGCCTGGACGGCGGTTCCATTGGGCGGTAAGTTAATCTGACCATCGAGTACGGCGGTAAAGGCGCCGGGTTGGTAAATTACTCCCGCGAGCGTCTTGGGAAACGACGGGTGGGCCAGCCGGTTGAGGGCGACGGCCGCTACCGCGACCTGGCCGATGTATGGTTCGCCGCGGGCTTCGGCATAAACCAGCCGGGCAAGAAGGTCAAGGTCGCCGGCGGTCTGCGAGGGGCTACCGCTGCGGCTCGCCGCTGTACGAC
>JACIYD010000211.1 GCA_014360105.1 Clostridia bacterium | reverse complement strand
CGAACCGTATGCGGACATGGATAATATCAGGTGGTCGTACCCCTTTGACTTCGTCAACTGCTATGCCTCATATATAGACACAAGCGGCATTGTCCGCTACGACTATATCTCCTATAACCTGGCAGAAGGCCTAATACATTGCTACAAGGCCACTGGCAGCACTCCAAACTACAACCCCTATTCCCGGCTGGAGAGGCCTTGAAAATTAAGGTATTTAGTAAGCCTTGACCACCCGGAAAGTAGTCCATCAGCACGCCTGTGTCTAGAAGAATCAGGTCGTGCATGCTTCCGCTGATCGAAGAAAGAAGTATCCTTGTCCGCGCAGATTCCGCGCAGCTTTCGCGCCGCCCACAGCTTCTGCCTTGGCGTTAGCCGCCCGCTCAGACGCCTGGCAGTCTTTTGGCGCGAAAGACCCCGCCTTTCTCTCAACATCCTAAGTCTCTCCCCTAGCGTTTCCACTACAATTAAAGTGGCGGTGGGACGATACGTCCAGGTAGGAGGTAAGTAACATGAGGGCCGGCGCTACCACTTCGTGCTGAAACCGGTTGGCTGGGGGCCTATTATTAATAAACGGCCGCTCCTGCCCTTGGGTAGTTCTGGGAGGAGTTCCGGTCGGCTCTGGCCAAGATAAAACGAAATTCGTTTCGTCCATGGCGTGTTTAGCCCCGCCGGGGTTTTGGGCGTGCGGGGCCCCTAGCCAGCAGTGGCCGTACCACCGGTTTTCTTGAGATTTGGGGAGGGTGAAGGCGTGAGATCGGTACTGGAAGCGTGCCGGCCGCGGCCGGAGATTCTCTCCGGCACGTTGAACCTTGAGATTTTTACGGCGTCGCTCGGCCCTATCATCGAGTTCTACCGCAGCGGCCAAACGGTTGCCCACCTCGACCGGTTGTATACCGACCCGCACCTCTTTTTCCGTGAAGCCACCTATCCCACGCAGGGCTTGCGGCTGACGCTGGGGGAGGTCTTCGGCCGACTGGCCGGGGACACGGCCGTCCCGGCAATACATAGGCTAGAAACGGCGTTTGGTGGCGGAAAGACCCATACGCTGATTGCCTGCGCGCACATAGCCTTCAGGGGAAGAGAACTGCAGGGGGTCGTGGACGGCCTTCTCGACCCGGGACTGCTTCCGGAGCCGGGCTCGGTGGCGGTCGCGGGCATAGCCGGGGACGAAATCCCGGTGCACAAGCCGAAAGGCAATGCCCTGGTGCCAGATAACCAAAAGGATAATACCCCTGCTCAAGGAGACGCGCTGGATCCTGCGCATAACCGAGCACGCCGACAAGCCGGCACCAGTTCTCGTGGTTAAGGAGCGGTGCCTGCCGGAGGCGCAACAGGGCAACGGCGCGGCTTCTGTCCGGGCGGCGCTGAAGGAAAGGGGGCTATGTACGGCCAGGCGCTGCGGCGCTGCCTTCCGGCCCTGCGCGAGATCCTCAGCCGCGTGAACGACAACGCCGGCATCCCCCTGGAGCTTCACCGCTTCGTCGGCAACGGCCGGCTGGGCTTTCGGGGCAACCTTCCCCTGGACGAGGAGGCCGGCGCTAAGCTGGCCCTTATTTTCAAGCTGCAGGAGCGCGTCAGCGACCTGGACCGGGTGGAGCTGATTGCCTGGCGGGTAGAGCGCTTCAGCCGCGAGGAGGCGGTGTACTGGCTCACCCGGGCCACGCAGTACGGCGAGGCGGCCAACCGGTGGGCTTTAGCCGGCATGCGCCTCATGCTGGGCGGCCAGCCAGGTGATGCGGCGGTGAGGGAAATGCTCGAGAAGCTGCGGAGGTAGGGCGGTGACAGGAAATGGCTACGGATCTAAGGCTGATCGAGGCGGGCTTTCCTTGCCACCAGGTGGGCGCGGAAACGCAGCGGGAGCGCGGGGCAAGTTCTGCCCTGCCGCCTCTTTACTTCCTTCACGTCTGGTGGGCGCGCCGGCCCCTCACGCCCAGCCGGACGGCCATTCTCGCCTC
The DNA here is from genome assembly GCA_014360105.1 of Clostridia bacterium. Classification (GTDB taxonomy): domain Bacteria; phylum Bacillota; class DSM-521; order Neomoorellales; family SLTJ01; genus JACIYD01. The sequence continues at coordinate 1,845 of JACIYD010000211.1, read as the reverse complement.
CCTGCTGCCTTTTACGTCTGGCAGAAGAGGACCCTGGGAGATCTATATCCCGAAGGGGAGGCTTACGAACAAGGCCGACGAAGCAGTGGCCAACCCGGCGCGGGACGGCTCGGCGGCCCGGGCGACGCGGGAGTACGAGCGCCTGATGGGCGAGATCTTTGCCGAGTGCCGCCGCGTACTAAAGGACGATGGCCTCATGACCATCATGTTCACCCACAAGAGCCAGGACGCGTGGAAGGCGCTAACGCGCTCTCTGATTGAAAATGGGTGGGTTATCACTTCGTCGCTGCCTGTAGAATCGGAGTTTAGTGCCTCGCTTCACCAGAAAGACAAGGCGGCTGCGGAAAGCTCCATCTTCCTAACCTGCCGCAAGCGGCCGGCCGGCGAGCGGGCGCCGGCTACCTGGAAGGGCTATGGCGGCACCGGCGTGGCCCAGCGCGTGCGCGAGGCCGTCCGCGAGGCGTTAAAGGAGTTCGAGCCGCTGGGGCTCAACCCCGTGGACGAAATGGTAGCCGGCTACGGCCGGGCCCTGCGCGTGCTTTCCGAAAACTGGCCGGTCCTGGAGGGCGACGAGCCGGTGAGCCCGCGCCAGGCCATGACCGAGGCCAGCGCCGTGGTGGCGGAGTACCAGATCGCGCGGTTAACGCAGGGCCGCCTGGCGGTGGCCGACCTTTCGCCGGAGGCGGCGGTGGCGCTTATCCTGTACGGGATTTACGGCCTCCGCGAATTCCCCTTTGACGAGGCCCTGAACTTATCGCGCTCCCTCAACGTAAGCCTGGTGGACAGGAGCGGCGGCTACGCGCTAACCGACCGGACGGCCGGTATGGCCCCCGAGGTCGCCGGCAGGCACGGCAGGGAGGTGCGCACCCGCCGCAAGAGTGGCGAGGACCAGGGCTACTACGCCCCCATCGTCCGCCGCGGCTCTAAGCTTCGCCTGGCCCGGCCCGAGGAGCGCAACAGGAAGCGGCTGGAGCAGCCCCAGACCGAGTGGGACGTCTTGCAGGGGCTGATCCTGGCCCACCGGGAAGGGGACCTGCCCGTTGCCCGCGCCTACCTGCAGCAGCACGCTGGGGGAAAAGAGCAGTTGATTCTCGACCTGTTGGCCGTGTGGGCGGACCGGGCGGAGGAAGCCCTGCGCAAGGAGGCGCAGGCGCTGCTGTTCGGCCTTAAGCTCAAGTAGGGCCAAAGCGTGCTAGTTCGAGGTGGTTGCATGAGCGGCGCGCCGCCGGAAGCCGGAGGGGCCGGGGGCCTGCGCTCGCGGCCCTGGCTTCTGTCCTACCGGACCTCGTCGACTTTAATCGACGGCCGGCCGGTAGACATGCTGCACGACTTCTACATCCCCGCCCTTTCCCTGGCGGTAAGGTACGACCGGGTGGCCGGGTACTTTCGTTCCTCCTCCCTGGCAGCCGCCTCCCTGGGCTTTTCCGCCTTCGTGGCCCGGCAGGGAAAGATGCGGCTCATCGTGGGCGCGGACCTCGACCCCGCCGATGTGGCGGCCATCCTTAAGGGGGATGCCGAGCGGCTGGCGGCCAGGCTGAACGGCGAGCTCGAGCGGCCGGAGGCCTGGCCCGAGAGCGTGCGCAACGGCATTACTCTTCTGGCCTGGATGGTGGCGCACGGGTATCTCGAGGTCCGCGTGGCCTTCCGGCTGCACGGGGAAACAGGCGAGCCCTTGCCCTTTGAATCGGTAGACGACGGCTACGTTCACGAAAAGTGGTTCATTTTGGCCGACGAATTCGGCAACCGGCTGTACGGGGCGGGCACCCTTAACAAGTCGCGGACGGCCCTGGTCCTCAATGCCGAGAACATCGACATCCACTGCGACTGGTGGGGGGAGACGGACCA
>JACIYD010000210.1 GCA_014360105.1 Clostridia bacterium | reverse complement strand
AAGTCGTCAAGACTGTAGAATTCTACCTCGATCCTCCCCCGCCCCTCTCTCCCCCTCACCCTCACCTTCGTCCCTAGCCGTTCCGCCAGCGCCGCCGCGATCTCCGCCCACTCGCCCTCCCCAGCGTCCCTCGCTTCCATCTCCCTCCTGCGCCGCCCCTCACGCCGCACCGCCTTTTCCGCTTCCCTCACGGAGAGGCCCTTGCGCACGATTTCCTGTGCCAACCGCACCTGCTGCTCCTCCCCCGCCAGCGCCAGCAAGGCCCGCCCGTGCCCCGCAGATAATAGGCCCGCTTCGATATACCCCTGTACCTCCGCCGGCAACTGGAGCAGCCGTAGCGTATTTGCCACCTGGGCCCGGCTCTTGCCCACCCGCCGCGCCACTTCCTCCTGCGTCAAACCGAACTCCTCTTGCAACATTTGGTAGGCCGTCGCCTCCTCCAACGGGTTCAGATCCTCCCGCTGGAGGTTCTCCACCAGCGCCACCTCGGTGCTTTCCCGGTCACTCAGCTCCTTAACCACCGCAGGGATGGTGGTCATGCCCAACAGCCGGCAGGCGCGCCAGCGCCGCTCCCCGGCCACCAGGCGGTACCTTCCTTCCCCCACCTGGCAGACGACAATCGGCTGTACCACGCCGTGCTCCCTGATGGAAGCCGCCAGCTCCTCCAGTCCCGCCTCGTCCACCTGCCGTCGCGGCTGGCGCGGGTTCGGCTCAATCTTCTCCAGCTCCAGGGCCACGATCTGCTCCCGTAACTCTACCTCCTGGGGAATTAACGCCTCCAGTCCGCGCCCCAAGCCCCTCCTAACCACGGCTCCGCACCTCCTCGGCCAGCTCGCGATAAACCTCGGCCCCGCGGGACCGCGGCTCGTAAAGCACCACCGGTTTCCCGTAACTCGGCGCCTCGCTCAAGCGCACGTTCCGCGGAATAATCGTACGGAATACCTTCTCCTTAAAGTGCTTCTTCACTTCCTCCACCACCTGGACGGCAAGGTTGGTCCGGCCGTCGAACATCGTTAGGACCACACCCTCCAATTCCAGCACCGGGTTGAGATGCCTTTGCACCAGCCGGATGGTATGCATCAGTTGACCCAGCCCCTCCAGGGCATAATATTCACACTGGATGGGAATGAGCACGCGGTCCGCCGCCGTAAGCGCGTTAATCGTTAATAACCCCAGCGACGGAGGACAGTCGATCAAAACGTAAGTATAGCCCTCGCGGAACCCTTCTAGCGCCGCCGCCAACCGCCTTTCCCGCCCCACCATCCCCACCAACTCGATCTCCGCACCGGCGAGGCGTACCGTTGCCGGCGCGACCTCCAACCCCGGCATCTCCGTCCCTAAAACCACCCGCCCCAGCGGCACCTCGCTCACCAGCACGTCATAAATGCATTCCCGCAGCGCCAGTCGATCAATGCCCAGCCCGCTCGAGGCGTTGCCCTGGGGGTCCATATCCACTACCAGCACCCGTTCCCCTGCCAGCGCCAGCGACGCCCCCAGATTCACCGCGGTGGTCGTTTTCGCCACGCCGCCCTTCTGATTGGCGATGGCGATTACCCGCCCCATGCTCGTCTCCCCCGCCAGCCAGCTCCCCGCAAACTCTGCCAGTACCATGCTTAATATTCCACACCCCCCAGCTACTTCCTCCTTTTCCTGCCCCGAAATTCCAGTTTCCGGGGTGCGCCTCCGGTCCTTCTCCCCACTTCAAACCGGTGCGAATCGGCGTGAATCCCCAGCCCGCCTTGCGCAATTCACCCCCTTCGCGGCGGGGCTATACCCCCAGCGGCCGCTTCGCCCCTATGCCCGGCCGCCGCGGGTACGCCGCCGGGGTCGCGGCCACCTTCTCCACCAACACCAAGCGACGCTCCCGCCCGCCTTTCAGCCGATAGCCGTAGATCCGGCCCACTCGTCCTCCCAACTCCGCTAACGCCACTTGCGCTGCCGTAAGCTCCTGGTCCACCCCCGGCCCCTTCCAGGCCACAAGCCAGCCCCCCTCCGCGAGCAGCGGCAGGCAGTACTCTAATAAAACAGCCAGGGGCGCTACCCCCCTGGCCAACACCCTTTCTTCTTTCTCCCGCCAATCACTCCGGCGTCCGAGCACCTCCGCCCGTTCCCTCACCACAACCGCGTTTTCCAGTTTGAGCCGACCCACACACCGCCGCAAGAACTCCGCCTTCTTTTGCCGCGCCTCCACCAGTCCCACCTTTACCTCGGGCCGTATGATCGCCAGCGGTATACCCGGCAGCCCAGCCCCGCTACCCACATCAAGCGCCCCTCCCACACCCGACCAGTCTACCTTGCTAATGCCTACCAGGCAATCCACAATATGCCTGTCAACCAATTCCTCCCAGGACCGCGCCCCCGTCAGGTTCATCCGCCGCCCGGCCTCGACTACCATCGCCGCATACGCAGCCAGCCTTGCCGCCTCGGCCGCCCCTACCTCCAACCCCACCTCGCGCAACGCTTCCTCAAGATACGCCTCCTGCATTTTGCCCCCCGCCAAAGCGCCCTTCCCGCCTTTCCCGCTCTAGATACACCAGCAAAACCGCCACATCCGCCGGCGAAACCCCCGGTATCCGTGCCGCCTGCCCCACCGACTCCGGTCGCACCGCGTTCAGCCGCTCCTGCCCTTCACGCGACAAACCCTGCAGCGTACGGTAATCCAGCTCTTGCGGCAGTCGCATACCCTCCAGCCGCCGCATCCGCTCAACCTGCTCCTCCTGCCGCCGCAGGTAGCCCGCATACTTGATTCCCGTCTCCAGTTCCGCCGCCTCTTCCGGCGCCAGGTCGCCACCCCCAACCGCCCTAAGCCACCGCACCAGGTCCCCGTAGTGTACCTCCGGCCGCCGCAGCAGCTCCGCCAGCGTCTGCGGCCGGCTCAGCCGCCCCGGCAAACCCGCCGCCGCCCACTCTTCCGGCCGCACCACGCTTCCTTTGAGCCGCGCCTCTTCCGCCGCCATGCGCTCCCGTTTCTTCACAAAACGCCGGTACCGTGCCTCCGTCACCAACCCAATTTGCCGGCCGAGCTCCGTGAGCCTCAAGTCGGCGTTATCATGCCGCAACAACAGCCGGTACTCGGCCCGCGACGTGAGCATGCGGTACGGCTCCGTAACCCCCTTGGTCACCAGGTCGTCGATCAAGACCCCGATGTAAGCCTGGGCACGCGATAAAAGCACCGGCTCCTCGCCCCGTACATACCGGGCTGCATTGATTCCCGCCATCAGCCCCTGCGCCGCCGCCTCCTCGTACCCCGAGGTACCGTTCAACTGCCCGGCAGTGAAGAGCCCCTTAATCGCCTTTGTCTCCAGGCTGGGCTTCAGTTGGGTGGGATCCAAGTAATCATACTCGATCGCGTAGCCCGGCCGCATCATCTCTGCCCGCTCCAGGCCCCGCACCGACCGCAGCACCGCCAGTTGCACGTCCTCCGGCAGGCTCGTCGACAAACCCTGGACGTACATTTCATAGGTCCCCAAACCCTCCGGCTCAAGGAATACTTGGTGACTGGTGCGGTCGGCAAAGCGTACCACCTTATCCTCAATGGAAGGGCAGTAACGCGGGCCCCGGCCCTCGATCAACCCGCTGTAAAGTGGCGCCCGGTGTAGATTTGCCCGGATCAGCTCATGCGTGCGTTCGTTTGTCCAGGTCAGCCAGCAGGAAACTTGTGGCCGCGTCGCCTCATCGGTCAAAAAGGAAAAATAACGGGGCTCTGCGTCTCCCTTCTGCTCCTCCATCACGCGGAAGTCCACCGATCGCCGGTCCACCCGCGGCGGCGTTCCCGTTTTGAACCGCCCCAGGCGGAAGCCCAGCCTCCGCAATTCCTCGGCCAACCCCA
>JACIYD010000021.1 GCA_014360105.1 Clostridia bacterium | reverse complement strand
GGAGGAAGTGAAAGATAAGCTGCAAAGCTCGGGCCTAGCCCTTTCGGGCGGTCAGCAGCAGCGTCTTTGTATTGCCCGCGTGCTGGCGGTGAAGCCGGAAGTAATTATGCTTGATGAGCCGTGCTCCTCCCTCGACCCCGCCTCCACCGCCCGCATCGAGGAGCTCCTTGTGCAGTTGTCCGAGGACTATACGGTGATTATCGTTACGCACAATCTCGCCCAGGCGCGCCGCATCTCCCACCGTATGGCCTTTTTCCTTAACGGTCGCCTGGTAGAGCACGGGCTCACCGCGGAGATGTTGGTGCGGCCACGCTGCCAGGAGACCGAGGACTATCTTTCCGGTCACTTTGGCTAAGGCCGGGGCGCAGAACTTGCCCGACCCCTCGGCGCCCAACCAGGCGGATTAACGGCCAGGCCAGCCCCTGTTTGCTTCCCGTTTCTTCAGGCAAGACCCTTTGACCGGGCTCCTTTGCAATTTCCTGCTTTTTTCGGGCGGCGGACAAGGCGGGCGACAACGCGGCGGACATCACCTTGAGCACCTTCGCCTTTTCGTGTAGAATGGAGGCTGAGGAGGGGTATGGCTTGCCGCGTCCGCCCAAGTGGCGGCGGGTTGAGTACCTGCCGCCGTGCGCCTACTTTAAGCCGGCTGGCGTGCCGCTGCGGCAATTGGCCGAGGAGCACCTGGCCGTAGAAGAGCTGGAGGCGATCAGGCTCAAAGACCTGGAGGGTCTGGAGCAGGAAGAATGCGCGGCCCGGATGCAAGTCTCGCGGCCTACCTTTCAGCGCATTCTTACCACCGCCCGGAGCAAGGTAGCCCGTGCCCTGGTGGAAGGAAAGGCAATCCGCGTAGAAGGCGGCTATTTCGTACTGGCTGGCCGGCACTTGATCTGCCGCGTCTGCGGCCACGAGTGGGATGAAGCACGGGCGGTTGCCCCCGGCGAACGGCGCCACTGCCCCCGTTGTGCCAGCCCTGAGGTCCAACACCACGCGGGCCACCGCCGGGGCCGCGGCTGGGGTAGGGAAAAATGAGCGGCTGAACCGGCTGGCCGTCGCGGGGACGAACCCAGGCCAGCCCCTGAAAACGGAATTCCGAGGGAACATCATGCTCTTTACGGGCAGCGTCAAGCAAATCAGCCTGGTACGGCTGGCGCGAGGCGAGGATCTCTGGGAGGCGCTACAGCGTCTGGCGCGAGAGCGGGGTGTTCGCTGCGGCTGGGTACAGTTCATCGGCGCCGTCGAAAGGGCGATAATCAGTTACTACCAGCAGGAAGAACGGCGCTATGCACGTCTCGAGCTGCTGCGGCCGCTGGAAATTGCGGCCGGCCAGGGCAATGTCTCCCTTAAGGAAGGCGTCCCTTTTGTCCATGCCCATCTCTGTCTGGCCGATGCGGCGGGCCGAGTATTCGGAGGGCACTTGGAGCCGGGCACGGTGGTTTTCGCCGTCGAGGTACTGCTCCAGGAGGTCGAGACTGCGTCTGCACCGGTAAGATCCTACGACGCCGAAACCGGGCTTTTCCTGTGGCCGCCGTTGCTTGACAAAGACGGCCGGCTGTGCTAGATTCCTGGCAGACTTCGGCCAAAATTGGCGAAAGGAGCGGGGCCGGAGGTGCTGCACCGTTGTGCTTAAACCTCCGGGCACGGCGTGTACGCAATCATTGAAAGCGGTGGCAAGCAATACCGGGTAAGAGAAGGAGAAAGGTTAAGGCTGGAAAAACTTCCGCTGGCGGAGGGGAGCCGTGTGCCCGCGGTTAAGGTGCTGGCCGTGGGAGAAGGTGACTCTTTGGCGGTCGGACGACCGTTCGTGGAAGGGGCGCGAGTCTGGTTAAAGGTCCTGCGCCACGGCCGGGGCCAGAAGATCTTGGTCTTCAAGTATAAGCCCAAGAAAAACTACCGCCGCCGCCGCGGCCACCGGCAGGCCTATACCGAAGTGCTGGTGGAGAAGATCGAACCGCAGGCCTCGGATGGTTAGAGTGCGGCTTTATTATCGCCGAGGCCGACTCAGGGGTCTGGTAGTCGAGGGCCATGCCGGATCCGGGGTTTACGGCCGGGACATCGTCTGTGCCGCCGTTTCTGCTCTGGCCCAAACGGCGGTGCTCGCCCTGGAACGGCTGGCCGGGGTCAAACCGCGGGGGCGGGTACAGGCGGGCCGTCTGCAGTGCTTTTTACCAGGCGGGTTGGCCCGCGAAAGCGAGGAAAAGGCGGCGCTCATTTTAGAAACGGCGGCAGTGGGCCTGGCCGCAATCGCGCGTACTCATCCGCGGCACGTCATTTTGGTGCGTCGTGGCTTGGGTTCGGCGGAAGGCGGAGGGCCGGCGCCGCCCGGTTTGCCGCAAGAGGAGGTGGACTGAATGTTTGACTTTGATCTCCAGCTCTTTGCCCATAAAAAGGGTGTCGGCAGTTCCCGCAACGGGCGGGATAGCGAAGCCAAGCGCCTCGGGGTAAAGTGCTACGCCGGCGCTTGGGTGCGGTCCGGCCACATCCTGGTACGGCAGCGCGGAACGAAGATTCATCCCGGGGTCAACGTGGGCCGGGGACGGGATGATACGCTCTACGCCTTGGCCGACGGTTACGTCAAGTACGAGCGCTGCGGCAAGGACAAGAAGCGGGTAAGCGTTTTGGCATAAAGGGCGTGTGTTCCCCGGCCACTGGCCGGGGCTTTTGGCTTTTTATCGGGGTGCAAGCCGAATGCGCACTTATATTGCCGTAATCGGCGCCGGGGAATGCGACCCGGAAACGGAACGCCTGGCCTATACTGTGGGCCGGGAAATCGCCCGTCGGCAGGCGGTGCTGATCTGCGGGGGCTTGGGCGGAGTGATGGCAGCCGCTGCCAGGGGAGCGGCCGAAGCGGGCGGGCTTGTGGTCGGAATTCTGCCGGGCAGCCGGCGGGAAGAGGCGAATCCCTACCTTACGGTGGCCATTGCCACCGGTTTGGGCGAGGCGCGCAATGCTCTGGTGGTACGCGCAGCCGATGCGGTCATCGCCGTAAACGGGGGCTATGGTACCCTGGCGGAAATCGGGCTGGCCCTGAAGATGGGTCTACCGGTGATCGGCCTTGAAACCTGGGAAATAGGCCGCAGGGGAGAGCAGGATCGGGGGATCATCCCGGCCCGAGACCCGGTGGAGGCCGTGGAGTTGGCTTGCCGGAGGAACACGGCTGGGCGGTATTCCTAAGCGATGCCCCTCAAACCTGAGCGGTGGGAGGGTCGCGAAGATGGCCACAGAAGAACTGGCCACGTGCCTGGAGATCATGCGGCGGCAGCGGCACGACTTTCTCAACCACCTCCAGGTACTTTCCGGGTTACTGCAATTGCACCGGCCGGAACAGGCGTTGAATTACATCAAAGAAGTAACGCAGGAGCTCGAACAACTGGGCGGCATCCTGCACCTCCAATGGCCGAGGCTTATCCTTGCGCTGCTGCGCTGGAGTATGGAAGCAGAACAGCAAGACGTCCAGATGCGCCTGGTGGGCAGCGCCGGTCTTATCGGTTTCGGCCTTGATGAGGAGAAGGTGCTCAAGGTAGTCGACGGCATCTGGCGGGCGGTAATGGCGGCCCTGGCCGACGTGCCCTGGGAGCGGCGGTATGTGACGCTGCGACTCGCGGCCGAGGAAGACGGCTGCTGCTTTATCTGGGAGGTGGCCGCCAACGAACACCTTACGGCGGGTCATTGGCGCGAAGTCTTGATGGAGCCGGCAATGCTCGCCCGCGAGATCAACGGCGAGCTGGGGTGGCAGCAGCAGGGGGTCGACTGGGTTCTGCAGTTGCGGCTGGCGGCACAAGTCAGTGCCTGAACCATCTGGTGGTGGCGTGGGGAGATGTTCTACGATCTGGCCAGGATCCTGGTGAAGGCGGGTGACGGGGGCAACGGTGCGGTCGCCTTCCGCCGGGAGAAATACGTGCCGCGCGGCGGGCCAAGCGGCGGCGACGGCGGTAAAGGCGGCAGCATTTACCTCGTCGCCGATCCCGGCTTGCGCACCCTGGTGGACTTCAAGTACCGCTCCCACTACCGGGCCGGACGCGGCGAACACGGACGGGGCAAGGAACAGCAAGGCGCCGCCGGCGCCGACCTCACGCTACGGGTACCGCCGGGCACGGTGGTGCGGGAGGCGGCCACCGGCGAGGTGCTGGCCGACCTGGTGGAGCCGGGGCAAAAAGTGCTGGTAGCCCGCGGCGGCCGCGGCGGCCGGGGAAACGCCAGCCTGGCGCGGCCCGGGGAGCCTGCACCGCGCTACGCGGAAAAGGGCGAGCCCGGCGAGGAACGCTGGCTGCTACTGGAGCTGAAGGTTCTGGCCGACGTGGGGCTGATAGGGCTGCCGAATGCGGGCAAATCGACTTTGCTGGCAGCTATTTCGAAGGCGCGGCCGAAGATCGCGCCCTACCCTTTCACCACGCTGGTGCCGCATCTGGGGTTGGTCGCCGTGGACGAGGGTGAGAGTTTTGTCGCGGCCGACATCCCGGGCCTGATTGCTGGAGCCCATGCCGGCGCCGGGCTGGGACACGCCTTCCTGCGGCACGTGGAGCGGACCAGAGTTCTCGTTCAGGTCATCGACGTGGGGAGCGAAGGGGAACCCTCGGTAGAAGAGGCTTTTGCCACGGTGGAACAAGAGCTGGGTCTTTACCACCCCGCCTTGCTCACCCGGCCGCGCCTCGTCGCGGCGAACAAGATGGATCTCCCGGCGGCCGAGACCAACCTGGCACGCCTGCGCGCCGCCGTGGGGGCGCGCCACGAAATCTATCCGATGGCCGCGGCCACCGGCCAGGGGGTCTGGCCCCTGGTCTACCGCCTGGCCGGGCTACTACGGCAACAATGACTAGGGCGCCTCTTGCGGAATTGACCAAAACCCGGCGGCTGGTGGTTAAGGTCGGCACCAGCCTGCTTACCCATCCCGACGGCCGCCTCAACCTCTTTCGCCTGGAGCGGCTGGTCCGGGAGCTGGCCGGGGTGGCCCATGCCGGCCGCGAGGTGATCCTCGTCACCTCCGGAGCGGTGGGTGCAGGCATCGGTCGTTTGGGGTGGAAACGCCGGCCACGGACACTTCCGGAAAAGCAGGCGGCGGCGGCGGTGGGCCAGGGCATTCTCATGCACATGTACGAGAAGCTCTTTGCCGACTACGGCCAGGTGGTCGCTCAGGTTCTGCTCACCCGGGCGGATCTGGCCGACCGGGGGCGTTATCTCAACGCGCGGCACACCCTCCTCACCCTTCTGCATTACCACGTCATTCCCATCGTCAACGAAAACGATACGGTGGCGGTAGAGGAAATCCGCTTCGGCGATAACGACACCCTTTCCGCCCTGGTGGCGGCACTGGTGGACGCCGACCTCCTCCTTCTGCTTACCGATACCGCCGGCCTTTATACGGCCAACCCCAAGGAAGACGCCAGCGCAAGCCGCATCGAAGTGGTCACCGCCCTAACACCGGAGATCGAAAAGCTTGCTGGCGGCGCGGTTTCCCCCCTGGGCACCGGCGGGGTGAGCACGAAGCTGGTGGCGGCCCAGATGGCGATGAATTCCGGCATTTTCCTGGTCATCGCGCACGGCGGCGAAGAAGGGGTGATTGAGCGTACCCTCGCCGGCGAAGTCTCGGGAACGCTTTTTTTGCCCCAGCAGGGCCGGCTGGCCGGCCGAAAGCGCTGGATCGCTTATGGTCCGGCGCCCCAGGGCCGGTTATGGATAGATCAAGGGGCAGCCGAGGCCGTGCTCAAGCAGGGAAAGAGTCTCCTGCCGGCCGGAGTGACCGGCGTTGAAGGTGATTTTGAAGCAGGTGCGGTAGTAGGCGTCTACACGGCGGAGGGGCGGGAAATCGCCCGCGGCATTACCAATTATAGCGCCGCGGATATCGACCAAATCAAAGGCTGTCGTTCGGCGGCTATCGCTGCCATTTTGGGTCGCAAAGACTACGACGAAATTATCCACCGGGACAACCTCTGCCTCCTCTAGGAGGCGAGTGTTTGGAGCCGCAAAAGAAGAAAGGGGCGAAATCAATGACGGTAGCGGAAGAAGTGCGGGCGAAGGGGCGCCGGGCCAAGGAAGCCTCCTACGTTCTCGGGGGTCTCTCCACCGAAGTGAAAGACAGGGCCCTGGCAGCCATGGCCGCCGCCCTCGAGGCGCGGGCGGGCGAGATCCTCGCGGCAAACGCGCAGGATATGGCTGCGGGAGAGGCGGCAGGCCTGACGAGGGCGCTTTTGGACCGCCTTTTTTTAAACGAGCAGCGCATCAGAGAGATGGCCGAGGGCTTGCGGGCGCTGCTTGCCCTGCCCGACCCCATCGGGGAGGTCACCGGTATGTGGCGGCGGCCGAACGGTCTGTTGATCGGACGCATGCGGGTGCCTCTCGGGGTGGTGGGCATCATTTACGAGGCCCGTCCCAACGTCACCGTGGACGCCGCCGGCCTCTGTCTGAAAACGGGCAATGCCGTGCTTCTGCGGGGCGGCTCCGAGGCCATTCACTCGAATACGGCCATTACCCGGGTAATCGCCGCCGCGGCGGAGGCCGAGGGCATCCCGGCAGGGGCGATTCAGCTCATCGAGACCACAGACCGGGAAGCGGTTAACGTGATGCTGAAGATGCGCGACTACCTGGACCTCCTCATCCCGCGCGGCGGGGCCGGGCTCATCCGCACCGTAGTGGAAAACGCCACCGTGCCCGTGATCGAAACCGGCGTGGGCAACTGCCACGTTTACGTGGATTCCGATGCCTCGCCGGAGATGGCCACGGCCATCGTGGTCAATGCCAAAACGCAACGGCCCGGTGTCTGCAACGCCATGGAAACCCTGCTCGTGCACCGGGACATTGCTCCTTCCTGGCTGCCGGCGGTAAGTGCCGCGCTCACGGCCCAGGGCGTAGAGCTGCGCGGCTGCCCGCGGAGCCGGGCGTTGGTGCCGGCGATGAAGGAAGCCACCGAGGAAGACTGGGGCACGGAATACCTTGACCTGGTCTTGGCTGTGAAAGTGGTGGACGGTCTCGAGGAGGCCATCGCGCACATCAACACGTACGGGACGAAGCATTCCGAAGCAATCGTGACCAATAATTACACACACGCCCGGCGCTTCCTCCAGCAAGTGGATGCGGCCGCGGTCTACGTCAATGCCTCCACCCGGTTTACCGACGGCTACCAGTACGGTTTTGGTGCGGAGATCGGCATTAGCACGCAAAAACTCCACGCCCGGGGCCCTATGGGGTTGGAAGCCCTCACTACTACTAAGTTCATCGTTTACGGGGACGGGCAAGTGAGGAGCTAGGGAGCCAAACGCGAAGATGCGCGCGCGGGAGCCAGCCTGCCGGGCAGATAAGTTACCGGTGATTAAGGGTTTGCTTGAGCGTCGAGCCCGGAGAGAAAGTGACTACGCGGCGTTCCGGCAGGATTACTTTTTCCATAGTCTGGAGATTAATAGCGGGTCTTGGCTTACGGCAAGCGGTCCTGAAGGTACCGAACCCCACCAGCTTCACTTTTCCTCCGGCGCGGAGATTCTCGCGTACCGTACTCAAAATGGCCTCCAATCCGCTCCTTACTGTCTTTTTTTCCAACCCGGTGCTCCTGGCAACGCGGGCAACGAGCTCACGTTTATTCACCTGTTTACCTCCCCGGCCCGGCAGGCTGGTTTTGTCTCCCTCTGTCGTTCTTTATTTTAACGGGTCGGTTTTTGTCGGCCAATAGGTCTTGTGCCCGGATTTTACCTGGGACCGGGTACATTTATCCACGAACTGCTGCCGTGGCGATCGAGCGGCGGCCGGCACTTGCAGCCCCTGGCGCAAGAGTATATAATACCCAGGGAGGAGGTCGGGAAAAGGGGTGGCGCGGCGCGGACCGGTTGCCAGGTTGGGCATTATGGGCGGAACCTTCGACCCCATTCACTACGGCCATTTGGTGGCGGCCGAGGCGGCGCGGACGGAGTTTGACCTGGAAGTGGTGGTCTTCGTCCCCTCCGGTCACCCACCCCACAAGAAGGATTCCCGCCTGACGCCGGCGCGGCACCGTTATCTGATGACCGTCCTCGCGGTGGCCACCAACCCCTGGTTCGAAGTATCCCGGGTGGAAATCGAACGCGAGGGCTATTCTTACACCATCGATACGGTAAAGGCGTTCCGGGAGCGCTATGGCCCCGCCACCGAACTTTACTTCATCACCGGTGCCGACGCCATCCTTGAGATCTTGACCTGGCACCGGGTCAATGAACTCCTCACCATGTGCCGTTTCATCGCGGCCACCCGTCCGGGCTATCATCTGGATGGCCTGGGGCAGGTATTACAGAAGCTTCCGCCGGAAGGGCGGGGCAGGATTCACCTCCTGGAGGTGCCGGCGCTGGCCATTTCTTCCACCGACGTGCGGGAGCGGGTGCGTTGCGGCCGCTCCATCAAGTACCTGCTGCCGGAGGCGGTGGAGCACTATATCTACAAGAACCATCTTTATGTGAGCGACGCCGAAGCAGAGGGGGTAGAAGAAGCCTAATTTCATGACCACGACACCTCGTGGCGGTAGGCCGCTGCCCGCGGGCACGAAGGTATCCGCGGCGGAGGAAGAAAAAGCCTGGGCAATGGCCAGGGTGGCGATGGGAGCGGCGCAAGACCGCAAGGCGCGGGACGTACTCGCTCTAGATATGCGCCAGGTATCGCTGGTGGCAGATTACTTCGTTCTGGCCAGCGGCACGATGGTGGTGCAGACGCAGGCTGTTGCCCGCCACATCATGGAGAAAATGCATGAGGCCGGTTACCGGCTCTTACGTCGCGAGGGCTACGATCGCGGTCTCTGGATCCTGCTTGACTACGGGGCGGTGGTGGTGCACATCTTTCGCGAAGAAGAACGCCGCTTTTATGATTTGGAGCGGCTATGGGGCGATGCCGAGGTGCGAACCCTTTGAGGGCCAGCGCACCTCTTTATGTGCTTTGTGAGCGGGAGGCAACAATGGAGGAACGCTACGACTTTCAACGGGTAGAAGCAAAGTGGCAGAAGGTCTGGGAAGAGACCAGCCTCTACCGGGTCGAGGAAGGCGGGAAGCGGCCGAAGTATTACGTGCTGGAGATGTTCCCCTACCCATCCGGCGACCTGCACATGGGGCACGTGCGCAATTATTCCATCGGCGACGTGGTGGCCCGCTATAAAGTGATGCGGGGCTACAACGTGCTGCACCCCATGGGATGGGACGCCTTTGGGCTACCGGCGGAGAACGCAGCGATCCGGCACGGCATCCATCCGGCTACCTGGACGGAACGGAATATCGCCAACATGCGGCGGCAACTGAGGGCCATGGGCTTTAGCTACGACTGGACGCGGGAAGTGACCACCTGCCTGCCCGAGTACTACCGGTGGACCCAGTGGCTGTTCCTGCTCCTTTTCAAGAACGGCCTGGCCTACAAGAAGAAGGCGGCGGTCAATTGGTGTCCCTCCTGCCAGACCGTGCTCGCCAACGAGCAGGTGGTCGGCGGCCTTTGCGAACGCTGTGAAAGCATCGTTGAAAAGCGGGAGCTGGAACAGTGGTTTTTCCGCATCACCGCCTACGCGGAGCGGCTTTTGGAGGGTCTTGAGCGACTTCCCGGGTGGCCGGAAAAGGTAAAGGTGATGCAGGAAAACTGGATCGGCAAGAGCCACGGGGTGGAGGTCACCTTCCTCGCTCCCGACGGTACTGCCGTTCCCGTTTTCACCACGCGGCCGGATACGCTTTACGGCGTGACTTACCTGGTGCTCGCCCCGGAGCATCCACTGGTGGAGAGACTGGTCGCCGGGCGGCCGCAAGCAGAAGCTGTCCGGGAATTTATCCGGCGCGCGCGCCAGATGAGTACGGCGGACCGCACCGCGGCGGAACGGGAGAAGGAGGGCCTTTTTACGGGCGCCTATGCCCGGCACCCGCTGACCGGCGAACCGGTACCGCTCTGGGTGGCCAATTACGTACTCTTGGAATACGGTACCGGCGCGGTCATGGGCGTGCCTGCCCACGACCAGCGCGATTACGAGTTTGCCCGCGCTTACGGCTTGCCCATTCGGGTGGTCATTCGGCCGCCGGAGGCGGGGCTGGAGGCGGATACCCTGGCCGCGGCCTACGAGGGCGACGGGATTATGGTGCATTCGGGCCCCTTTGACGGGCTGCCCAACCGCGAGGGGGGCGAGCGCATTACCGCCCACCTGGAAGAGAAAGGGCTGGGGCGGCGTCAGGTGAACTACCGCTTACGGGACTGGCTCATTTCGCGGCAAAGGTACTGGGGGGCGCCGATCCCAATCGTTTACTGCCCGCGTTGCGGTACCGTCCCGGTACCGGAAGGGCAGTTGCCGGTGCTCCTGCCGCAGGATGTCGCCTTCAAACCCAGCGGCGAATCGCCCTTACAGAGCTGCCGGGAGTTCCTGGAAACCACCTGCCCGCAATGCGGTGCGCCGGCGCGGCGGGAAAGCGACACCATGGACACCTTTGTTTGCTCCTCCTGGTATTTCCTGCGCTACACCAGCCCGCGGCAGGAAGACCGGCCTTTCGACGCGCAACGGGTCAACTACTGGATGGCCGTCGACCAGTATATCGGCGGGGTGGAACATGCCATCCTGCACCTGATGTACGCCCGCTTTTTCACCAAGGTCCTCTACGACTTGGGCCTGGTAGGTGTGGACGAGCCTTTTACCAACCTCCTTACCCAGGGTATGGTCCTCAAGGACGGAAGCAAGATGTCGAAGTCGCGGGGGAACGTGGTCAGTCCGGAAGAGATCATGCGGCAATACGGCGCCGATACGGCGCGGCTTTTCATCCTTTTTGCTGCTCCCCCGGAAAAAGACCTGGAGTGGAGCGACGCGGGCGTGGAGGGCTGCCACCGCTTCCTCAACCGCGTCTGGCGCCTCGTTGGGTCCTTGCGGCGCGAACTACTCGAGGTTAAAGCCGAGGATGCGGCCGTACGTGCAGCGGACCGGGAGCTGCGGCGGCTGCTACACCAGACCATCAAGCGGGTCACGGAGGATATCGAGGAACGCTTCAACTTTAACACCGCCATCAGCGCCTTAATGGAGCTGGTCAACGGCCTCTATCGTTACCGCGACGACATCCCGGCGGCCGACCGGCACCGCGGCCTTCTGAAGGAAGCGGTGGAAAAACTGGTCATCCTGCTGGCGCCTTTTGTGCCGCACCTGAGCGAAGAACTTTGGCATCTACTGGGCCACACCACCAGCGTGCACCGGGAAAGTTGGCCGGCATACGACGAAACGGCGCTGGTGACGGAGGAAGTGGAAGTGGTCGTGCAGATCAACGGCCGCGTGCGCGACAGGCTCCGTCTGCCCGTGGGTCTGAGCCACGAGCGGGCCCGGGAAGCGGCCCTGGCGCAGGAGCGGGTACAACAGTGGGTCGCGGGCCGCAGGGTGGCGAAGGTGGTCTGGGTCCCCGACAAGCTCATCAACAGCGTCGTGCAGTAAGC
>JACIYD010000209.1 GCA_014360105.1 Clostridia bacterium | reverse complement strand
TAGTGTAGTAGCGCTCCCGGCGCACCTTAACCGTGCGCGCCCGTGTCAAGACCTGGTAGACCCGATACGGTAGCGCGGTGTAGTAATACACGGCTCCCGGGTAGGCTTCTCGTAGCACTTGGCCGAAGGAAAGGGAGCCCAGCGGATAAACTTCCGGCCCGTGCTGGTACTGCACGTTAAACTGACTCTCTACATCCCGCAGAGGGTAGACATGGTGCGGTGTGTCCCCTGCCTCCATTTTCATGCTCTGCAGGTCCGGTGGTATCTCGCCGGCTCGCTCCCGGGCGCAGAGCTCGACGAAACCCGGTGGCCACGGTGCGGGACTGGAAAAAGGCTCTTCTGCCGAGACGCCGACCCTCGCCAGCGCCTGGTCGTGCTCGCCGCCCGGACGTGCTAGGCACATGGCATGGATATATTGGATGCGTGGGTTCTCTAAGTAGAGCGCGCCTTCCGCCAGGGGACGCTCAAACAGTTCCGTTGGCCTCCTAAACATGGCTTCGCTGTATACGTCGCCGTTGTTGATGATAACGACCGTCCCGGGTACCTGACGGCCCACGCGGCCGATGCGCTGCCGCAGACTCGTCCCCGAACGAGGCACGCCCACCAGTACCCCTGTATCCAGGTGCGGGATGTCAAGGCCTAGCTCAAGGGCGCTCGTACAAACCACGCCCCTCAAGGCGCCGGAAGCAAGGCGATCCTGGATTGTCGCCCGGTCATGTTCCTCAAAGCCTGCCCGGTAGGGCAGAACATCCAGCCTTTCCAAATGCTCGAGTCCCGGCAGAGGCTCTTCCCCGCCTTCCTCCACGGTTTTGTGCTGGGAGCGCGCCACGATCGTCGCCATAAGCTCCGTCTGCTTTCGGCTGTCAACAAAGGCAATAAACCGCGCCGGTGTCACCGCAGCCAGGGCCTGGAGAAGGCTTGACACGGCCGTCAGAAGATCCTTAGAGCTCGGTGGATTGACTAGATAAATGCTCAGTTCCTGGTGGCCGGAGGTGTCATAGCGTTCGTCGATGACGTGGAAATCCCGTCCGCACAGCGCCCGAAGGTGCTCGGCGGCATCCCTGACGGTAGCCGAAGCCACCACGTAGGCGGCCCTCTGGCCGGCCAGGGCCATCAGGTGCTCTAGACGCCGGAATAGAAACGCCGCGTTCGACCCAAAAACACCGGTGTAAACGTGAACCTCGTCCACCACCACTACCCGCAACCGTTCAACAAACTTCCATACGGCGCCTTCGCCGATGCTGGGTAGAAGCCAAGCGTGAACAATGTCGGGCGTGGCCACTACCACGGCCGCTTTCTGCAGCAAAGCCGTACGCTTGCCTATTGGCACATCGCCGTCCAGGCGCACCACCCCTTGGCGCGGAAACCCTGCCGCAGCCAAGGCGTCGGCCCACCGCTGCTCTTGCTCCCGAGCCAAAGCTTTTAAGGGATACATGGCCAATACCCGCGCGCCTGGGTTGCGCGTCAGCGCCTCGATGGCGGCGACGTAGAACGGGAGGCTCTTTCCCGAGGCCGTACCGGTGGTAAGCCCCACGTCATGGCCGTGTAGATGTTGGCGGATTGCTTCTAGTTGGTGCCGATACAGCCCACCGGGATAACAGGTGCCTAGATATCTCCGCGATGGACCGGACAGGTCGAGTTCGCCTACATCAAATAATTGCTCTGAACGCCCGGGCTTGGTAAATGTATGCACCAACTGCCAGCCGTTCTCGACCCAAAACTGCCGCAAGAAACCCTCAAGCACTATGCCCACCTCCAGTTGCCCAAGATGCCTGAAACGATTTCGGTGGACCGTTGCCCGTTCTTTCACGCTGCAGCACCCCGGATGGGGAGTAAAGCGCCGCCGAATCCTGCTCTGGGCGTAATCCTTGCTCTAGTAGATCCATTCCTCCCCGCCCTTTTGTACGCCTATGAGCTGCCTTTTGGCGTATTTCTGGCTGCCCAAGACATAAAAAAGGAGCGAGTCCTCGTTGCGGTCGACGATCCGCTCAAGTTCCAGTTGAAGCGCACGGAACTTGGCTTCGGTTACTTCACCTTCGAGGACAGAGTTCTGCACCCAGGTCAGGTATCGCCGGGCTACCTTCAGCACTTTGGCGACCCTCTTCACGTTGACATCGTAGACCAGGATAATGTACATCGCGCCCCCCAGCCGGCACTACCACCGGCTGACAAACGGCCGGTATTCCTCTTCCCCCATAAGGTGTTTCTCCAATTTGTATAGCTCCAGACGCAATAGCGTCTGATAGCTGACGTTGCGCTTCAGTCGCCGGTGATGGAAGGTAGTCCGCAGCTTCTCCTCAAACTCCTGGACGAAAAGCTTGCGGCCGCGCTCCTTCAGCAAGACCGCACCGCCGTGATTTTCGAAATCACCGGTACCAAGCTCCTTTCGTCCGACCAGACTAAACAGTACGCGGTCTGCAAGGAGCGGCTTGAACACCTCTGCCACGTCCAGGTTCAGGGTGAAGCGCCGAAAGTTCGTGGCGTGCAGGTAACCGATACGCGGGTCTAGATGTGTCTTGTAGATCTCGGTCAGGATCTTGACATAGACCAGGGAGTTGCCGAAGCTGATCAGGGCGTTCAACGGGTCGCCAGGAGGACGCTTGGTGCGCGCGTCGATCGTGAAAGGTGCCCCCGCCAGAATAACATTGAAGCTCTCGTAGTAGCAGGCCCGCGCGTTTCCCTCAATGGCCATGAGCTCCTCAACACTGCGGCAGGCAGGCAGGCCGTCCTCGGCAAAGCGAGTAATTGTCTCGATGTATGGGCCGAGGTCCTTCCCCCGGTTCTGGTAGTACCGCAGGACTTGAAGGATATTGGCCAGCGCTCCGTCCACAAAGCGCCGCGCCAGGTCCAGGCGGCGCTCCGCGTCCAGGTAGTGTTCGGCTTGGCGCAGGATAATGTAGCCGGAGTTGTAGTGCTCGCGCGGGTAGAAGGTCCCCACGTAGTTCCCGTAATAGCCAAAGAAGTGGAGGACGATCTCGTTGTCCTCGGCGAACTCAAGGAGCTTCTTGTTCAGGTCCACCTCGCCGAAGACAACGATGTCCCGCAGGTTGGCCACGGGGAAGTATTTCGTCCCCTCCTCACCCTCCACGGCAATGGTGTTGTCCTTGCGTTTCAGTCGCCCGCTCTGAAAAAGGTAGAGCGTCTGCTGCACGGGGAAATTCCTCCTTGAGAAGTCTCAGCCCAACCGAGGCCCGACGCCGCAAGAACGGCAGCGCTGAACCGGCCTCCTTACCGTTCTAAGCCCAGCAGAGCTCACCGTAGGCGCACTTCGCACAGTAAGGGATGCGGGCCGGCGGAGGAGGGAGCTCTTCCGCCATCAACGCGCTGATGCGCCTCTTTATCTCCTCCACCCTTCGCGCCAGCGCTTCATCCAGAATCACGCGCTCGCGCCGGCGCTCCTCGGGAAAAAGCAGCTCGCCCTCCGCCTCGATGCCCATCTCCCGCAGCTCGTAAAGGTAGAAGGCCAACTGCATGCGCGCCGCCTCACGCGCCCGCGAGGACTTCTTAACTTCACCGACTACGAACTGGCGCTCCCCGCGGCGCACCAGGTCGATGGCCAGATGCCCCAGGCGCACCTCCCTGCGCTCGCGTCCATAGCTCTGGCGCCCGATCAGGCGCCCCAGCTCCAGGAAAACGTTATCCTCGTCCGGGCAGATCTGGCGGGACAACAGCCAAACCTGGCGCGGACAAACGTGAAAGGCCTGGACCAGGCTGCCCACGACGCGCGGAACGCCCTCCATTTTTCCCTCCCACCCCACTCGGCGGCAGGAACGCCGAACGCAAAGCACGCTACCGACGTCCGCGTTTTCCTTAATAGATGAGGACGTCTT
>JACIYD010000208.1 GCA_014360105.1 Clostridia bacterium | reverse complement strand
TCACCGCCCGGACGCCGGCCTCCTGGCAGGTCTTGATGGCCGCCTTCACCTCCTCCCGCGGCGGGTCAATCATGCCCATGAGCCCGACGAAGACCAGGTCGCGCTCCACCTCTTCGGGCGTATAGGACCGGAACCCCGGCGGCAGTTCGCGGAAGGCGCCGGCCAGAACACGCAAAGCGCGGCGGGCCATGGCCTCGTTTAGGGCCAAAATCTCCCGCCGCTTTTCGGGCGTAAGGGGTAGCACTTTACCTTTTTCAAGGAGGTGAGTTGCCTTGGCGAGAAGGACTTCGGGCGCCCCCTTGACGTAGGCAACCTGTCCCTCACCCTCGGAATGGACGGTGGTCATGCATTTACGTTCGGAATCAAAGGGAATCTCACCCAAGCGCGGCCGCTCTCGGCGCAAGTCCTCCACCGCCAACCCCGCCTTTTCGGCCACTACTACCAGGGCGCCCTCGGTCGGGTCGCCCATAAGCGACCAGGCCTCTTCCCGGCGGACCAGGGCGGCATCGTTGCACAAGGCCATGATTTCGGCCAACCGCATGAGGGAGGGTTTGGGGGCTACCGCGACCCCCTGCTGGCGGAACTCGCCTTTTGGCTCGTAGCCCACGCCGGTGACTTCGTAAACCTCGCCGTCAACGTAGACTTCGCGGACGGTCATTTCGTTCTTGGTTAAAGTACCGGTTTTGTCGGAGCAAATGACGCCCGTACAGCCCAGGGTCTCCACGGCTGGCAGCCGCCGGACGATAGCGTTGTTCCTTGCCATGCGCTGCATGCCAATGGAGAGAGCCCCGGTAACCACGGCCGGTAATGCCTCAGGTACGGCGGCTACGGCCAGGCTAACCCCCCAGATAAACATTGCCAAAAGGGGCTCGCCCCGCAGCAGCACCTCCACCCCCGTAACCAGACCGACCACGGCTAAACAGAGAACCCCCAGCCACTTACCGACCACATCTAAGCGCTGTTCGAGAGGGGTAGGCGGTGCCTCCACCTCCTGCATCAGGCCGGCAATGCGGCCAAATTCGGTCTGCATCCCGGTTGCGACCACCACGCCTCGACCACGGCCGTAGTTGATTACGGTGGCGGCAAAGACCATGTTGCGGCGGTCGCCCAGAGCGGTTTCCGGCGCCAGTACGATCCCGGCCTCCTTGGACACGGGCATGGATTCGCCCGTGAGGGCAGCCTCCTCCGCCTTGAGATTGACCGCCTCAAGCAGCAAACAATCGGCCGGCACCTTCTCGCCGGTATTCAAGATGACGATGTCGCCGGGCACCACTTCCGCCGCCGGGATCTGGCATTCCTCGCCGCCGCGCACCACCGGGGCGGTGAGGGCAGCCATCTTCTTCAGCGCCTCCATAGCTTTGCTGGCGCGATATTCCTGAACAAAGCCCAGAACGGCGCAGGCGATGACGATGATAAAAATGATCAGGGCGTCCAGGGTCTCGCCCAAGACAGCGGACACCACCGTGGCCGCAAGGAGAATGACAATGAGGATGCTTGTGAACTGCTCCAGAAGCATTTTCCAGGAGGAAGTTTTCTTCTCGGCTGCGAGTTCGTTAGGACCGTATTGCGCCAGGCGCTTTGCGGCCTCCTCCGGCGAAAGGCCCTTTAAGGGGTCTGTCTGCAAAAGTTGCAGGACTTCACTCTTGGGCCGGGCGTACCACGCCCTCTCTTCGATCACTTTCGCCTTATGAGGCTCCGACGCTAGAGCGCTGGATTCTGCATTCATGCCTGCCATTATTTCGCCGGCCCTCCTTTTCTAGCGGTTGGGGAAAATCGTCTTGAGAAAGTGCATCACCAGGGTGAGGAGCCAAAGCGTAAAAAGGGTGAGCCCCATCCCTGCCACAAGCATCAAGAGACCAAACTGGTAATTGCTTAACACCACGGTCTTTCCCTCCTACGCCAGGCCCATAGCATGCAGCAGGGCCAGCATGATGCTGGCCGCCAGTACCGAGCCCACCTGGCCGCCGGTGTTGGCGCCCATGGCATGCATTAGGAGATAGGTTTGGGGATTGGCCTGGGCGGCTACGCGGTGTGCCACCCGGGCCGCCATGGGAAAGGCGGAAATGCCGGCCGCGCCGATGAGGGGGTTGATCTTTTCCCGGGAGAAAAGATTCATCAGCTTGGCCAGAAGAACCCCCGCTACGGTATCGCCCACGATGGCCAGGAAACCGAGGCCGAAGATGGCGAGGGTTTGGACTTGGAGGAAAACCTCACCATTCATCGTCGCCCCAACAGTGATGCCCAGAAGCAGGGTGACGATGTTGGCAATCTCGTTCTGTGCCGCCCGGGAAAGGCGTTCGACCACGCCGCATTCCTTGAGGAAGTTGCCGAGCATGAGCATGCCCATCAGCGGCGCGCCCATGGGCGCGATCAGTACGGTAATGACCAGTACAACCAGAGGAAAGATCACCTTTACCGTCCGGGAAACCGGCCGGGCGTAAATAGCGGCCGGCATCACCCGCCGTCGCTCCGCCTGCGTGGTCAGGGCGCGCATCAGGGGCGGCTGGATGATGGGCACCAGGGACATGTAGGAATAGGCCGCCACAGCCACCGGGCCAAGCAAATGTGGGGCGTATTGGCTGGTTACGTAAATGGCCGTGGGCCCGTCACAGGCACCGATAATGCCCACGCAAACCGCTTCCAATTGTTCGAAGCCAAGGGCAAGGGCCAGGATCAGAGTAAGAAAAATGCCGAACTGGCCGGCCCCGCCCAGGAGCAGGACACGGGGGTTCTGTAGGAGGGGCGCAAAGTCGGTCATCGCGCCAACGCCGATGAAAATGAGGCAGGGAAAGATTTCGGTGGCAATCCCGGCTTCGTAGAATTGCCGCAGCAGGCCTTCCTCGCCCATGAGGCCCGTCAGCGGCAGATTTACCAGGATGGCGCCAAAGCCGATAGGCACGAGCAACAGCGGCTCAACGTCCCTGGCCACGCCAAGGTAAATAAGAAAGGCGCCGATAACGAGCATGGCCGCGTTTTGCCAGGAAAAGTTGAGGATCCCGTGGAAGACACCGGCGAGGAATTGCTGCCATACAGAAGAGCTTGCACCGACGAAGGCGAGCAGCTCAGCCACGGCCACCAGGAGCACGACGACAGGAAGCCACCAAAAGGTTCGCAAGCTACGCCTGAGGGCTCCAAGCGCCAGGCAAATCCCGACAGCGACCAAAACGATCCTCGTCCAGTTAAGTGAGGCCAATAGGCCTTCGGGCACGAGCAAACACCTCCTTATAAGACTGTACGGCAAAGATACTGGCACCCAGGCTATTTGCGCAACACCACCTCCTTACAAAGAACCAGGAGCCACCGGGCTTACCCTTGTGGCCCCTGCTCGGTGAACACTCTATCGATTACCGCCTCTACCCCTTTTTATCCGGCATCGAACGGAGCGTCGGCTCACACCTATTTTAGAAGAGCCAGGAAGGAGGCGGCGGCACAAACGGTGCCGATAACGCCCGCAACGTTCGGGCCCATGGCGTGCATTAAAAGATAGGTCTGCGGATTGGCCTCGGCCGCCACCCGGTGGGAAACGCGCGCCGCCATGGGCACGGCCGAGACACCGGCGGAACCGATGAGCGGGTTGATCGGTTCCCGGCTGAAAAGGTTCATCAGTTTGGCGATGAGAATGCCGCCCGCCGTACAAGCGGCAAAGGCAACTACACCCAAGGCAAAGACGAAGAGGGATTGCGGCCGCAGGAAAGTCTCGGCCGACATGGTGCCGCCTACGCCGATACCCAGGAAAATGGTGACGATATCCATGAGGGCGGTCCTGGCTGTTTCCGCCAAGCGGCCCACCACGCCGGACTCCATGAACAGGTTGCCCAGCATGAACATCGCC
>JACIYD010000207.1 GCA_014360105.1 Clostridia bacterium | reverse complement strand
GGATTCGCGAAATCAGTGGCCTGGATTTAAACGACCCGGAGATGGCGCTGCAGGTGCAACTGGCCCTGAAGATCGTCCTTTAAGAGATGCGCGGTCGGCCGGGCCGTAGCGGCAAACACGGGAGAAGGCGGCAGCGCAAAAAGAAAAGGCCCTTGCCAGGGTGTCCCCCCAAGACCGCGCTGGCAAGTGGCCGCCCCTTACGCGGCCGGCACTCTTTTTGCGCCGGCACGCGGCGGGTGTATTTCGCTTCATCAACAAAATTATAACGCATCGTCGCCTGGCGGGCAAGGGGGTGAGGAGGGGCTCACGCCAACGAGGGAGCCAAAGACCAGCCTTTAAGGCAGCAATTTCTCTAAAGGGGGTCTGTTTATGCTGACGACGGAATATGACGGCATCGTTATCGGTGCCGGGCCGAACGGCTTGACCCTGGCGGCCTATCTGGTAAAGGCGGGGTTAAAAGTCCTGCTCATCGAGAAGCGCTTCGAAATCGGCGGCGGACTGGCGACGGAGCAGGTGACCATTCCCGGTTTTCTGCACAATACCCACGCCATCTACATGCCGATGGTCGATTATGCCCCTGCCTTTCAGGACTTAGAACTCGACAAGGTTTACGATCTCAAGTTTGTCCACCCGCCGCTGGTCATGGCTATGCCGCTGGCGGACGGCCGCTTCGTAGGCCTCTACCGCGACGTCGAGAAAACTTGTCAGTCCCTCGCGCAGTTTTCCAAGAATGATGCCGCGGCCTACCGCGACCTCTATCATAAGTTCCGCTGGATGATGGACGAATACCTGGGCCCGGCGACGTACATGCTGCCCAAGCCCACCTTTGAGGCCGTGCTCGAAATGGAGCACAGCGAGGTCGGCCGGGCCATCGCCGAGATCCGCATCAAGTCGCCCAAGACGTTGATTGAGGAATGGTTTGAGGATGACCACGTGCGTACGCTCATGCTTTACGCGGCGTGCATGTGGGGCCTGGAATACGACCTTGACGGCATCAGCTTCCTCGTGCCCTTGTTGCTCGATCGTGCGGTGAATTACCGTCTATGCGTGGGCGGCTCGCACCACCTCGCCCACCTGCTCTATAAATTCATCTGCGAAAACGGGGGACGGGTGCTGACCAGCCAGCTCGTCAAACGGATTGTCGTCGAGGACGGCAAGGCGACCGGCGTGGAACTCGAGGACGGCCGGATTTTCAAGGCCAAGAACTTTGTCGCCTCCTCCCTCGACCCGCACCAGACCTTCCTCAAGCTGGTCGACCCGGCAACTCTGGATCAGGGCTTCGTCCAGCGGGTAAAGGACTGGCAGTGGGAAGAGATCAGTCTTTTCGACGTGCACCTCGCCCTCACCGAGCCGCCGCGTTTCAAGGCCGCCGCCAATAATCCCGAATTGAACGAGGCCTTTATCTACCTGGTGGGCTATGAAAGCGAGGCCGAGCTCATCGAGCATTGGAACGCCATTCGGCGCGGCGAACTGATTGCCGGCGGCTTCAACTGCTGCTTCCCCACGGTACACGACCCGAGCCAAGCCCCCAAGGGCAGGCATACCGGTTTGCTCTCGCAACACGCGCCCTATAAGCTGAAGGACGGCGGCGGGGAAAAATGGTACACCGCCGTGCGCGAAGAGCATGCCCAGCGCTGTCTCGAGGTACTGCGCCGCTATGCGCCCAACATTAACGAAGACACCATCCTCTGGTACCACGTTTCCACGCCGCTTGACATTGAGAACAAGTTCGCCGACATGGTGCGCGGCTCGATCAAGCAGGGGGCCTACACGCCGCTCCAAATGGGCTTTATGCGGCCGAACGAGTACTGCTCGCAGTACCGCACCCCCATCGCGCAACTCTACGTCTGCGGCGCCAGCGTCTACCCGGGTGGCCTCATTCTACTGGGCGGCGGTTATAACTGCGCCAATGTCATTGCCGAGGACCTCGGTTTGGAAAAATGGTGGCGGGAACCGGAGATGATTACCCGGGCAAGGGAAAAGGGCGTCCTCTAAAACCACGGCTGCGGAAGGAGGGAG
This sequence comes from Clostridia bacterium, assembly GCA_014360105.1. GTDB lineage: Bacteria > Bacillota > DSM-521 > Neomoorellales > SLTJ01 > JACIYD01. The sequence goes on along the minus strand of JACIYD010000207.1, from coordinate 1,822 downwards.
ATGTGATGCGCGTCAATTCGACGGGTCTCGGTAAGACCACCCTGATCGTGAAGATTACTGGCCTCACTTACGAATTCGTTGAAGGCGAAGGCTGGGTAGTGCGCATGGCCATGGAATCGCACGAGCCGGTTCACTGGCAGATGAATGCCCGTTTGCAGGGCCCCGACCTGCGCGACGCGGTCGCGCTGGTATTCAGGTTAATCTGCAACCCCGTCCGGCTTTGCCGCATCCTTGCCATGATGTTTAAAGGAGAAGCGCGGCCGGCGGGGGCCAAGGCTGAGCCCTCGTTGGCGACCCAAGAGAGGAGGTAATAGGCATGGCAGACGCCACGTATGAGGCGGTTATCGTGGGCGGCGGTCACCAGGCAACAATCATCGGATGCTACCTGGCCAAGGCGGGCCTGAGCACGGCCATTTTTGAACGGCAGCACGAACTGGGCGGAGGGGCCTGCGGCGAAGAACTGCCGCTGCCCGGTTTCATCCAGAATCCCTGCGCCCACTTTACCCGGTTCTTTGCCCATCCGGCCTACCGGGACTTTAATCTGTATGATTACGGCCTGAAGTATATCTTCCCCGACCAGAACGAAGGAATGGTTTTCGACGACGGCACGGCCTTCATCGGCTATACGGCTTTCAAGGTGGTCGACCCGGTCACCGGTAAAGAGGAGTTCTCCAACGAGAATTTCAAAAAGACCTACGACCAGATCGCCCAGTTCTCCAAGCGGGACGCCGACATGTACGAGGAGATCGTGCGACGTTACCAGAAAAAGTGGCGGGCGGCCTTCCGGGAGTATCGCTACACGGTGCCCACGCCGTGGGGGGTGCCCAACCCGTTGGAGGCGCTGATGAACGACCCTGAGGACGGCATCGATCCGGTCTGGCATTTCATGACCGGGAAGCAGTTGGCCTACGACCTGTTTGAGAGTCCCGAACTGCGCTGCCTCTTCATGCGCGCCATTCCCACTTCCAGCGGCAGCTTTGCCATCGACGTGCTGGGTGCCTACCTCTTCATCCACGTCGTAGGTTTGGTCCTATCCCTGGAATCTGCCGCCATCGTTCCGGGGGGCACGCACACCATCACGCACGCCCTGCAGCGTGCCTTCAGCGACCTGGGCGGTAAGTACTTTGTCGAGTCCGAAGTAGACAAGATTATCGTCGAGAACGGGCGAGCCACCGGCATTCGCCTGGTTGACGGGACGGAAGTGAAGGCCACCAAGGTCGTGGTGAGCGACCTCGGTGTGCCCCAGACCGTCTTCCGTCTGCTGGGCGAAAACTACGTCTCGCCGCGGATCGCCCACCGCCTGCGCAATATCGATTACGACCGCTCCCAGATCTTCTGGGGCAATATTGCCATGCACGAGCTGCCCAAGTACAAGGCGGCCGCCACCAACCCGGAGGTAGGTCTCCAACCGCGGCTCTATATGGGGCCGAAAGACCCGGACTACGCCGCCTACGGTTACGTGGCCGACATCTGGACACACGGCCGGGCAAAGAAAATGTTCCTCCTTGCGGCGCCCGACAGCATTTGGGACGCCACCCGTGCGCCCGCGGGCAAGCACACCATCCTGGTGGAAGACTTTACGGTTCCTTATCGTTGGTTCAGCGAGAAGGAATGGCTAAGGCTCAAGCGGGAAATCGTGGACGAGATCCTCGAGCAGTGGCGTATTTATGCCCCCAACATGACCAAGGACAACGTCATCGGCGCCTTCATCACCACGCCCTATGACGTCGTCTGCCGTCACCCCGACATGATCGAGGGCGGCTGGGTCACCGGTTCCATGTTCCCCTCGCAGCTCGACCGCTTCCGGCCCATTCCGGAGTTT
>JACIYD010000206.1 GCA_014360105.1 Clostridia bacterium | reverse complement strand
GGGAACACCTCACGGCAAGTCGCCGAGCCCGTGACCCACATAGAGCACATTTGACTCCCGATTAACCATTTACGCTCGTGCTTATAGTTTCCCGCTGGCTTACGGCCGCGGAAGTCGGGACCTGGCTGGCCGAGACCTGGAATTGGCCAAGCAAGACTAGGAAAAAATGGATCGCCCAAAAACTTGACTAATATGATATCCTTTATTACAATAGTAACCGGAGCCCCACCTCTGGCGAGGTGCATGACTATCGAGGTGCATTACTATGTTGAAGCTATCTACAAAAGGCCGTTATGGATTAAGAGCCGTGTTTGATCTGGCCCAGCACTACGGGAAAGGACCCGTGCCACTGAGGGAGGTAGCAGAAAGGCAGGGCCTTTCCGAACAGTATTTAGAGCAGCTTTTCCTGGGCTTGCGTAAACACGGCTTGGTGAAAAGTATACGCGGCTTGCGCGGGGGTTACACACTGAGCCGGCCCCCGGGGGAGATTACCGTGGGTAATATTGTTCGAGCATTGGAGGGACCTATTGCACCTGTAGAGTGTGTCAGCGAGGAGGATCCCGAGGATTGCGTTCGTGCCGACCATTGTGTTGCCCGGCTTGTCTGGACCCGCCTGCGTGATGCGATCACCGACGTGTTAGATTCCATTACCCTAGAAGATATGTGTAAAACGGCCAAAGAACGAGACGTAACGGGGTATATGTACTACATTTAGGGTCAAGAAGCTCGCGAGCTTCTCCGGCCTGGTTCCCTCGGTGCACCAGTCGCGCAGGACAAGGTACACCGGGCACATCACCAAGGCGGGCCGGAGCATGTTGCGCTTGATCCTCATCCAGGTGCATAGCGTTGTAGCGCTCTTGGAGGCCCTTGTAGCCTACGAGACAAGCTATCGGCAGCTCCGCCCCTTGTCTTCGTAAAGCAGGGGACAGGTGCCATGACTTACCGCTCTGCAAGGAGGAACCTTCTAGAACACACTACCAGGCGGGTAGCGCTACTTAATCGTGGGGCGAAAAGGAAGGGAAGGCGAAAGCGTGGAAGGGAGCTGGTAACCGATTATGTATGGGGGCGGTCGCCATGTCTTACTCGGATAAGGTCATGGACCATTTCATGAACCCGCGCAACGTAGGAGAGGTTGAAAATGCCAACGGCATAGGCCAAGTGGGAAATCCACTGTGTGGGGACGTTATGAGGATTTCGGTGCGTATAGAAAACGATGTGATTAAGGATATCAAGTTTAAGACGTTTGGCTGCGCCGCCGCCATTGCTACAAGCAGCATGATCACAGAAATGGTAAAAGGAAAAGCGCTGGAGGAGGCCTTACGGGTCAGCAATCGGGCAGTAGCTCAAGCACTGGACGGATTGCCTGCGCAAAAAATGCACTGCTCCAATTTGGCGGCAGAGGCCTTAAAAAAGGCTATTCAAGACTACCTGGCACGTCATAGCTAGAATTACAGGGTTATGCCCAAAGCAGGTAGTGGCTAGTAGATCAGATGGTCAGATGGCCGGTTCCCCCCGTTAAAGCCCTGTAGTACCGAAGATCGCCAGGCAAAGTTGTAAGTTGAATAATGATTAAGATGATCATCATACTCGTAAGAGGTGAAACTCTTGTCGGTTCAAATCATAGTCCATCCCTTTTTTCTCCACCTCGTTGAGGGTCAGGAAATAGTAGAAGTAGAAGGGCGGCGGGTCGGCGAATGTTTGGCCAGCTTAGTGCGGCGGTATCCGGCACTCAAGCAAGCTCTGTTTGACCGCCACGGTCGGCTACGAGGCTGGATCGAAATCTACTGCAACGACAGGACTACTTACCCTGATGAACTAGATCATCTCGTGGCGGACGGTGATCAACTGAGAATCACCGTGCTTGCCGTCGGTGGAGGTTAACAAACGCCTAGGGCAAAAGCAGACAAGACGCCAATCTAGGAGGTAGCGCTTATGCGCCGAGTTTACCTTGACCACAGCGCCACTACCCCTATACGGCCGGAAGTGCTGGAGGCCATGCTTCCCTACTTGAGGGAGCGATACGGCAATCCTTCCAGCCTGCACCATTGGGGGCAAGAGGCCAAGAAGGCCGTGGAGCAGGCGCGGGAGGCGGTAGCAGCCCTTATCTCGGCAAGGCCGGAGGAAATCGTTTTTACCAGCGGCGGTACGGAGGCCGACAACCTGGCCGTCATCGGTGCGGCGTACGCCAACGCGGCGAAGGGCAGGCATATTATTACTTCCAGCATCGAGCACCATGCCGTCCTCGATAGCATGCAATACCTGGAAAGACAGGGCTTTAAAGTCACCTTCTTGCCGGTCACGGCCGAGGGTCTGGTCCAGGTAGATGAGGTAGGGGCGGCCATCACGCCCGAGACCATCCTGATCAGCATCATGCACGCGAACAACGAGGTGGGGACCGTTCAGCCCGTTGCTTTGATCGGGCAGTTGGCCAAGGAGAAGGGGATAATTCTTCACAGCGACGCGGTGCAAAGCGCCGGTAAGATACCGGTTGACGTGGACGAACTGGGCGTAGACCTTTTGACCCTTTCCGCGCACAAAATCTACGGTCCAAAGGGAGTTGGCGCCCTTTACGTGCGCAAGGGAACACGTCTGGATCCCATCTTCCACGGAGGCGCCCAGGAGCGGAAGCGGCGGCCGGGTACGGAGAATACGCCTGGCATTGTAGGTTTTGGGCGGGCGGCGGCCCTTGCCAAGCAGGAAATGGCTACCGAGGCAAGGCGGCTGGCCGCTCTCAGGGATCGGCTCTTGGATGGCCTGATCAAACGTATCCCCGATCTGGTCATCACTGGCCACCGGGAAAAGCGATTGCCCAACCATGCGAGCGTGTGCGTTAAATACGTGGAGGGCGAGTCTTTGCTCTTGAGTCTCGACCTGCAGGGGGTGGCCGCTTCCAGCGGTTCGGCCTGCACTTCGGGTTCCCTCGAGCCATCCCACGTGCTTTTGGCCATGGGACTGCCGCACGAGGTGGCCCAGGGTTCCCTGCGCTTGACCCTCGGCCGCGAGAATAAGGAGGCGGACGTCGATTACGTCTTGGAAATCCTGCCTCCCATAGTTGAACGCTTGCGCGCCATGTCACCCCTTCGGTGTTAGGCGACCCAACCGCACAACGACTGCTGCCGTTGAGCGTGGGCGGCTTTGGATTACCTGCATTTGGGAGGAAGACGAGCCATGGAGCAAGCAATGGAGCGGTACTCCCGGCAGATTCTCTTTCGGCCGATCGGTCTTCGGGGCCAGGAAAAACTCGCAAAGAGTAGGGTGTTGATCATCGGTCTCGGCGCGCTTGGCAGCACTCTGGCAAACAATCTGGCCAGGGCCGGCATAGGAAGCCTGCGCCTCGTCGACCGGGACTTTGTTGAGGACTCTAACCTACAGCGTCAAATCCTTTTTGACGAGCAGGATGCCGCCATGGCCTTGCCTAAAGCGGTGGCGGCGGCCAATAAGCTGAAACAGATCAACTCCCAAGTCCATTGCGAGGCCGTGGTCGTGGACGTAAACTTTACCAACATTGAAAAGCTTATTGCGGGGATGGACCTGGTTCTCGACGGCACGGACAACCTTGAGGTTCGCTATCTGATTAACGAAGCCTGCGTAAAGCTCAATACCCCTTGGGTTTACGGCGCCTGCGTCGGCAGCACGGGCATGACCATGACCATCATTCCCCGGGAAACGCCCTGTCTAGAGTGCGTGTTCCCTTCTGGCACCGTCCACCCAGGAGAAACGTGCGATACCGCCGGCATTATCAATCCCGTGCCCAATGTGATCGCCTCGCTGCAGACGGCCGAAGCGCTTAAAGTTCTTGTCGGCGCCACGGCCGCTGTGAACCGTGAACTGATTATACTTGATTTGTGGGAGAACTCCGATA
>JACIYD010000205.1 GCA_014360105.1 Clostridia bacterium | reverse complement strand
GCTGCTGTCCGCCATCGACCGCAGCAGTTATGGGCCCGCGATCCTGACGATGCTCGGCACGGGGTTGCGACGGGGCGAGTTGCTGGGCCTCACCTGGCACGACGTGGACCTTGAGAACGGGATTCTCCGCGTCAGGGAAAACTATGTGCAAACGCGGAGAGGATCCAAAAGGCAGGAGCCGAAATCCGAGAGCTCGCGGCGCGATGTGCCGCTGCCTGCGGCGGTCGTTGAAGCGTTGCGGCGGCACAGAGAGAGGATGATTCAGGAAGGGAACTACGGCCCCGACGGGCCGGTTTTCTGCACGAAAAAAGGGACGGAAATCCGCCCGCGCAACTTCAACTTCGCCCTCGAGCGGGTCTGCCGGCGCGCCGGACTCGATGCGATAGGCCCGCATGTGCTGCGGCACACCTTCGCGACTAGGCTCCTCGAACTCGGGGAAAACTTGAAAGTGGTACAACAGCTGCTCGGCCACGCCAGAATATCCGTCACCGCGGACATCTACACTCACGTTTCCCAAGAACTGAAACGGCAGGCCGTGGAAAAGCTGGACGAGCACCTCGCTGCTGGCACAAATTGGGCACAAAAAACCGATCCGACCGGACCGCGGTTCCCGGAAACGCCTGATTCTGCTAGCAAAATCGACGGCACTTGAAGGCCTAATCTTCTAACCACCGGTAACAGGTTTTTTTGTGTGCCGCGCATTGCATACTATAGACGGACAAGGCGATAAAGGGGGTGAGGCAGGTTGGCGCCCAAGGCAGGTTCGGTTAAAACACAAGCGGAAATTGATCGCGAGCGGCAAGCGGAACAGGCACGGCGGCAGCGTAACCAGCAGGCGTGGGAAACTGCCGCGGATCTAGGCCCCGGTTCCACCAAAACCGCGGCAGAGGCCCGGCGGGAGCAAGACCTGGCCACGCGGGCGGCCGGGGAACAGCAACAACAAAACCGGCAGGCCTGGCAGGCGGCCGCGCAAAACGAGCCGGGTTCCACCAAGACCCAGGCGGAGATCCAGCGGGAGCAACAATTGGCCCGCCAGGATCGTTAATGGTGAGGGCCTGCTAGCCGGCTAGCAGGCCTACATAGATAAAGGACACTTTCCTCGAGGACGGCCTGGGCGTCACGGCCGCTCTTCAGCCGAGCGTCGACCAGCGCGAGATACCCCAGTGCTTCCTTGAGCCTTTCCGCAGTAAAACCCCGGCCCTGGGCCAGGAGTTTTTCTACCACGAAAGAAGGTAAGGCCAGGGTGCGGGCGATTTCCTCCGCTTTCCGCCCGCGGGCCAGAAGCAATTTCGCCTGAAGAATGAGCCGCACCTGGCGGCCCAGCATGAAGGCAACCTGCAGCGGCGGTTCGCCGGCCAGCAAACGACGGCGCAGAAAGAGAAGCGCCCGCGCCGCGTCGCGTTCGCCCACGGCATCCACTAGGTGGAAAATGCTGCCCTGGGGCGAGGCCGTGACGACTGCCTGCGCCGCCGCCAGGGTAACTTCTCTTCCGGTGCTGAAGAGGCAGGCTTTGGTCACCGCGCCTCGCAAGAACCCCAGGTCGCCACCGCTGGCGGTCACCAGGTAGGCCAGGGCGTCGGCCGCAAGCTTCTTGCCGTGGGTAGCCGCTTCCTCCTGCGCCCAGCGACGCAACGCCGCCGTACTTGGGCTGCCGAAGTAGACCAGGCCTCCGGCCTCGCCGAGCGCCTGATAGAGCCGGTTGCCCTCTTCCACCTCGGTCCCGGCGACCAGCACCAGGCAGCACGCCGGTGCAGGCTGCGCCAAGTAGGCGAGGTAGGCCTTGACGTCGTCCTGTCTCTTCCCTTTGCCGGTGGTGAAAAGCTCCTCGTCCCGCACCACCAGAAGCCGCCAGTCCGCCCCTACCGGCGGGCTGTAGGCCCAGGCCAACAGATCCGCCGCCGGATTGGCCGGGCTTCCTTCGGCCTTCCGGTAGTTAAAGGCGCGCGTTTGGGCGGGAAGACAGGCGGTCAGACGTTCCAGCGTCAATTGCAAGAGGTGGCGTTCCGGGCCGTAAAAAAGGAAGACACGCCCCCTGTGGCGGCCGGCGCGCGCCGCCGCCAGCACTTGCTCCGGTGCCGCTCCCTCCCGCTTCATTGATCTTGAAGGGCAGCCTCCCCGCCGGCCAGCGCCCGCAGCTTCTCCTTGCCTTCCTTGTCCCCGACCACCAGGAGCACGTCACCCGCTTGAAGGGCGAGATCGGCGCTCGGCGAGTCGTAGAGAATCCCGTGCCGCCTCACCGCGGTGACTGTTACCCCGGTGAGGGTGCGGATCCCCGCCGACTGGACGCTCTTGCCGGTAAGCGGGGAATTACTCTCGATCTTAATCTCTTCCGCGTTGTAAAGTACTTGTTTCAGCAGGGCGTCCTTATAGTGCACGATCTCCTTGGTCAGACGCTCAATCTCCGCGTTCAGGCGGTTTCGCTGCTCCAGGAGTTCGTCCAGCCTCTTTCCCATTTTCTCCAGGGTGGAGAATTCCTCGAAGTCCTCAACGAACTTTGAGGCGGCCTGGCGGGAAAGAACGATGATGCCGCTCCCCGCCACCGCCTCCACTACCTCGCGTGCCTGTAGTAGGGCCACCGCCTTGCGGATCGTTTCCGGGGAAACGCTGTATTGGCCGGCCAGCACTGACCGGCCATAGATGCGCTCTCCCTCCCGGTAACGACCGCGGGCGATATCCGTGGCCAGCATCAGCGCAATTTCCTCGTAGCGGGCAAGTTCTCCCTCACGCCGGCTACCCGCGCCTCTCTGCGGCAACAAGCCCTTCTCCTCCTTACCTGCCGCGGAAGACCGGGGCGCGCTTTTCCAGGAAGGCCTTAGCCCCCTCTTTGGCGTCCTCGGTGCCGCACAAATAGCCGAAATGCTGGGCTTCCAGGGCAAGCCCCTGACGCAGCGCGGTCTCCCGGCCCCAGTCGATCGCCTTTTTCGCCAGGCGCACACCCAGAGGCCCGCGAGAGGCGATCTTTCGCGCCAGATTCTTCGCCTCTTCTACTGCCTGACCCCGCGGGACCACCCGGTTTGCCAGCCCGATGCGGTAGGCCTCTTGGGCGGAAATCGCCTCGCCGGTGTAGATCATTTCTTTGGCCAGGCCCACACCGATCACCCGAGGGAGACGCTGGCTGCCGCCGTAGCCCGGCATCAGGCCCAGGTTGACTTCCGGCTGGCCGAAGGTGGCGTTTTCCGCAGCTACCCGCAAGTCACAGGCAAGGGCGAGTTCGCAGCCACCCCCCAAGGCGACACCGTTCACCGCAGCAATCGTAGGCATGGGCAGCTCTTCCACCTTGTTAAAAACGCCCTGGCCGCGCCGGGCAAAGTCGATGCCGGAGACCCCGTTGAGGCCGAGAAACTGGTTGATGTCTGCGCCCGCAACGAAAGCGCGCTCTCCCGCACCGGTAATGATGGTCACCGCCACATCCGTACGTCCGGTCAGCTCGTCGAGGATCTCTTCCAACTCTTGCAGCACCTGGGCCGAAAGGGCGTTTACCGGCGGATTGTTGATCGTCACCAGCGCTATCCCCTCGGCTACCTCCAGCGTTACCTTCTCGCCCAAGTTAAGCCCTCCTTAGTAGACAGTAATCAGGTCCTTGATCTGGGCAAAACGGCCCTCACCGATACCGGGGACGTTCTTGATGTCTTCCACCGTGCGAAAAGGACCGTGTTGCTCCCGGTAGCTGATAATCCGCTGTGCGAGCGCCGGTCCGATCCCCGGCAGGCTTTCTAGTTCCGTGGCACCGGCCGTATTGATGTTCAGCGGCGCGACCTGCGCCCGGCCCGCGCCGCCGGGTGCTGCGGTGGGCCCCGTAGCCGGCACCGGTGCGGCCTCGCCGCGGCGCGGTACGGAGACTTTCTGCCCGTCAATCAAGGGCGC
>JACIYD010000204.1 GCA_014360105.1 Clostridia bacterium | reverse complement strand
AGCAGGATTACGTAGGGCACGGCCAAACCGTAGAGGATCCCCATGGCCGTGCTCCCCAAAAACCACGCGAGGCCGTAGGCTGTGTTGAACATGCCGTAGGCCAGGCCGCGCCGCTTTGCCGGAACGATTTCCGCCAGAGCTGCCCGCATGACGGTTTCCTGCATGCCCATCGCTGCCCCCCAAAAGATCACTCCCGCCAGAGCCAGCCGGTAATCGTAAGAGAAAACGAGAAAGGGGATAGGCAGGGTAAACAGGGGCAGCAACGTTAAGGTCGGTAGACCCTTTCGGTCGAACAGGCGGCCGACGGGCAAGGCCACCAGGGCATCCACTCCCATGGCCACCGCAAAAAGAAGGGGTATTTGCGCGTCGGGGACCACTCCTTGGGTCTTGAAATGATAGGAGATCAACTGGAAGTTGGCATAACCGGCAATGCTGAAGACCGTGAACAGGATGTAGAACCAGAAAACCCGTGGTATTTTTTCTCCTAAAGGATAATCGGGCACTTCACCGGCATCGATTTCCAGTGCCTGCGGGTCGGGGTACAGGGCACGGGAAAAAAACAGCACCAGCAGTGCCAGGGCGGCCGGGACGAACAGGGCAAGGAAGGCCGTCCGGTAAGCGGCGGCCTCGAAGTACAGCACCGAGGCAACGAGCAGCGGTCCCGCCACGGCCCCTATCTGGTCCATGAGCTCGTGCAAGCCGAACCCCCAGCCGCTCCCGACCTGGCGCGTGGCATGGGAAAGCATGGCATCCCGGGAGGGGGTGCGGAACGCCTTGCCCAGGCGCTCGCCTACAATTAACCAGGCTGCTACCTCCCAGCGGCCGGCCAGGGCCAGTAGCGGAACGGCCAGCAGGTTAATTCCGTATCCCAGGATGGTCATCAACCAGTATTGCCGGGTGCGGTCGGCCAGATAACCCGAAAAAAGGCGTAAAGTGTAGCCGATGAGTTCCCCCAGCCCGCCCACAAAGCCAACAGCGGCGGAGGCGGCCCCAAGGATGGAGAGAAAAGGCCCCGTGATGCTGCGGCCGCCTTCGTAGGTCATGTCTGCGAATAAGCTTACCATACCCATCAGGAAGATAAAGCGAAGGGCATTTTTTCTTTGACGGTCATCTTGTGGCATATTCGTCTCCTTCCATCGTTAGGCAGTCTGCGGCATGGGGTACTCCCAAAAAATCCGGCAAACTACAGCTCGTTCTCGTTTTCCTCCAGCTCGCCGAAGGTGAAGTTTTGCCGTTCGGTTTCGCAGCTTATTTCGGCCAGAAACACGGCGCACTGTTCCAGGAATTCGCGGTATTCCTCATCGCGTTCGGCGTTGAACCGTTCCACGATCTTCTCCTGCTCTGCCGTATTCAGAGCCCGGGCCTCAAGCAGCAGGCTTTCTCCGCCGGCCTCTTTAATCTCCACGGCAAGGCTGCGAAAAAGCTCCTGGTTGGCGTGAGCTTATCATGTAACCGCGGTTACGTCAAGGGCAGGTGGCCGCGCGGATCAGGTCGCATGATCCCGGCTGTGGCGCGCACCTTGGCCTCAACCGGCCTTAACCAGGTCGACCCGGGAAGGAATTCCGACAGGCTGCGCCGAATTCCGACACCGGCAGCGTTGATTTGGCATTGACTGGAAGGCAACGGAAGGAGCGTGATTCGCGGCGCTCTGTGCCACGAAGAGGCGTTTTCTGCGAATGCTGGCAAAGGGGAGGGCATGGGTCCGCCCTATGGAGAAAGGAAAATTAACGCTGTACTATCAAGAGCTAAAACAAATCGGTTTACAGGAACTCCAAGAAAGAATGGCCCGGGCCCTGGGGCTGGCGGTTCGGGTTACGTACCCGGACGGACGCTCCCTGACCAGGCCGTCCAGCCCGTGCTCTTTCTGCGTCCTGGTCAACACTAGCCTTGAAGGACGCGCCAGATGCGCGCGTTCGCGTGCGACCTCTGTCAGGACCGCTGTGGCCGCGGGGAAGGAGGTACTGTACACCTGCCATGCCGGGCTGATGCATCTGGCGGTTCCCGTGGAGGTGGCGGGAGAAATCGTAGCCGTGGTGCTGGGGGGCAACGTGGCCCTGGGGCCGCTGGCTGCCGAGGCGGTGGCGCGGCTGGCCCGGGAAACGGGCCTCGACCCGGAAAAGCTGCAGGCGGCAGCCGAGGCGGTACCCACCTGGCCGGAAGAACGGCTCCGGTCCGCCGTGGCGCTGGTACGGGCGGTAACGGACACCGTGGCCCAGCTAGTGCATGCAAGGCACGAACTTCAAAAGAAGGTGGACGAGCTTGGCGCCCTCTTCGAATTTACCAAGACGGTTTCCGGCAGCCTCCAGGTGACCGAAGTGGCCCACCGGGCCCTGGAAGCGGTGCTCGAGTTAACCGGGGCCACCAGCGGGTCGGTCACCATGCTGCGCGAGGCAATGCCGGGGGTGACGGTGGGCGAAACGGCGGCTACCGTGGAGCCCGGCGCCGAGTTCCGGGTGGTGCCTGCCGGCGAAATAGTAGCCGCCGTCGCGCGAGAGGCCCGCGCCGCACAATTTAACAGCCGTCCCGAAGGCAGCACACCGGCAGAAAGGCGGCCGGCAGTGGCCATACCGCTTACGGTCGGGGGCAAGGTAACGGGCGTTCTAACCGTAGCGGGTAAGCCGGAAGGTGCGCCTTTTACCGAAGAGGACATGCTTTTCCTGACCACCCTGGGCACGGGTCTGGGGCTGGCGCTGGAAAACGCCCGCCTCTTTCGGCAGTTGCAGGCAAGGTCAAGCATGCTGGAACGGTTGGTGGAAGTGGGGCAGGTAGTGTCGAGCAGCCTCGACGTTGATCGGGTCCTTGAGACGGCCCTGGCAAGCGTGAGGGATGTGCTGGGTGCGCAATGGTGCGCGCTGCGGCTGCTCGAGGAGGAGACGGGCGAACTGGTGCTGAAGGCCAGCCTGGGGATGAGCGCGGAGGTGCGGGCCAGGGCAAGCCGTCTGCGGCCGGAAGGCACCCTGCTGGAGAAAGTGCTCCAGACGGGGGAGCCCGTCGTCGCGGATGATCTGTCCGTCTCAGACTCCGGCCTGCGCCTGCCCTACTATGCGGACGAAATACAGGCCGTGGCCGTGGTGCCGGTAAAGGCGGGCGGCAAGGTTCTCGGCACGTTGAAGATCTATTCTCCCGTGCCACGGCGCTGGAGCGAAGAGGAAGTCGGCTACCTGGCGACCGTCGCTGCCCAGACCGGGTTGGCGCTGGAGAACGCCCGGCTGTACTCGTCACTGCGGGAGTATTATTTGAGCGCCGTGCAGGCGCTGGCGGCGGCGCTGGAGGCCAAGGACGTCTACACGCGGGGCCATTCCGTGCGAGTGGCGAAGTTTGCCCGGGCCTGCGCCCGTGTGCTGGGGCTTGACGCCGAAGAGCAGGAACAGGTCTACCTGGCCGGGCTTTTACACGACGTGGGCAAGATCGGCGTGCGGGAAGAGATCCTTCTCAAGCCGGGGCCTCTCAGTGCGGAAGAGAGAAAGGAGATGCAGAGCCACCCCGAGGCGGGGGCCAGGATTCTGGAACCGGCCAGATTCCCGGCGGCGGTCGTTGCCGCCGTGCGGCACCACCACGAGGACTACGATGGCGGCGGGTATCCCGCCGGTCTGGTGGGGGAAGCAATTCCGTTGCTCGCGCACATCATCCGCGTGGCCGACACTTACGACGCCATGACGTCTGCCAGGCCCTACCGGCAGGCGTTTGCCCCGCACAAGGCGCGGGAGGAATTGCGGCAGTTGATGGGCCGGCAGTTTGACCGGCGGGTGGTCGAGGCTTTTCTGCAGATTCCGGAAGACGAGATGGAAGAAATTGCTCAATTGGGGGGGGGGGGGGGTAGCCACGCTCTTATCTTTACTGGTCGAAGTACTTTATGGACTTCGAAT
>JACIYD010000203.1 GCA_014360105.1 Clostridia bacterium | reverse complement strand
GGCCGCCGAGAAACCGCTACTTCATCGTGCAACATGGCCACAGCCTGCAACGCGCACACCCGCGGTCGCCGGTGGGGCCCGGCCGGGGTCAGAGCCGGGCGTAAAGCAGCACGGCAATAAGCCCGAACACCGCCTCGATACCCATGAGGGTAAGCACCAGGTCCCGCTCCCTTATGCCACCGGAAAGCTTAATAATCCACTGGCAGAGGCCTACCGGGTGGGAGTTGGGGCAGTAAAGCTTGCCGTCCGTGGGGTTGTACTCCCCCCACCAGCCCTTGCTGGGCAGGCGGTTGGCCGCCTTGATCACGAAGTCGAAGGCGTAAGGCACGATCACCAGCGCCCCGGCGGCCTCAAAGTTGCCCACCACGCTCGCCGCGGCCAGTATGGCGCCGATAGAGAGCGTGCCCACGTCGCCCACGAAGATCCGGGCCGGGTACCAGTTGTACACCAGCACGCCGGCCAGGGCCCCCGCCGCCGCCAAGAGGATAACCAGCGCCGTGACTTCCTCCAGGGACCAAGCGATCACCGCCAGACACCCCGCCGCCACCAGGCCCATTCCCGCCTCCAGGCCGTTGAACCCGGCCAGCATGTTCACCGCGTTGGCGGCGCCGGTCACCCCTGCAAACACCACATACCGTTATGCCTTGACCTCGGCCAGACCGATGCCCTCCAGAAACTTTACCGCCTCGGCGGCTTCACGCTCGCTAATGGTCCAACCTATCTCCGCGGCCTCTCGGCAAATCTCCCCTATGGTCACCGGCCTGCCAGCCTCGACCAACAGATGATGCATCTTGGCCGCAATGGACAGGCTGCGGTAGTCGGACGCTTGCGCAAACTGCTTCATTTTGCTCAGCGCGGCCCTGACGTTCTCGGCCAGTTCGGGGTTACGTTTCGCTATCGCAGCCGCCAGCTTCTTCCCGCCGCTGCTCAGACGGTACGTGTGGAGCCTAGATTCGTACACCGACCCAAAGTTGAAGGACCGATAATAACGCACGTTTTCCTCCACGAGCCCGGCCCGCTGCAGAGCCGCCAATGCATTGGCAACTTCGTAGCTATAGGGCCCGTAGAGATAGGGAACGAAGTCCACCTCCAGGCCTAAGAGCGTTTTTATGAAGTAGATGGTCTTTTGCAACAAGGTACGGCCGGCAATCATACTTTCCTCACTGTAATCCAGGGTTAAAATGAGCAATTCCTCCACCGGTTTAACGCTCATTGGTTCAGCCCCTCTTTTGCCATCTCCAATATGATATCGAACATCTTCTGCCGGTGCTTACGGCAGAATTCTTCCCGCTTCTCTCTGGAACCCGCAAACGGTGCGTACACATAAAGATGCTCGGCGCTCGGTTCGGCGGAACTCTGGAAGACGGCCGATACGGAAGTAAACTGTTTCTTAAGCCCATTCTCTTTAAACAGCACCACGATCGTGTTTGGATCTAACCGAGGCACCGGATCACGGAAGGTGGGATTCTCGGTAGATTGTCGATCAATAATCACCTCCTCCGGCCGGACCCCTAATACCTCCTTTGCCAAGCGGGCTTCGGCCTTCCGCAGACTCTCCCCGCCAAATTGCCGTATGGCGATCCTCTCCTCGTCGTCTTCAAGACTGTCTCCTGTTATGGCCAGCGAGAACATCTCCTTATAAAGGTTACGGACGCGTAAACGTCGAAAGATCTCTCCGGCAGAACCGTGACTCCTGCCTATGACTAACTCTGTCAGTCTGCGGTCATCCATCTGAAGAAACGCATCAAGGCTGGCAGTATTAACCAGGAACGCGCTCCGGAGTTCCTCAATACCTTCGTCAAGCGCCAAATCCATACCGCGAACCAGCATGGCATCGGCAATACGCCTTATCCGGTGACCCGACACCTGGGTTCGCATGTGGTAACGAGCCAATAGCATCTGCTCGACCGCATAGACGCCCTCGTCACTGATACCAACCTGTTAACGTCCGGAACCTATCCGGACCGGCCTCAGGCTCTCGATAACCTTATCGCGGTCAAAGACCCCGTACTTGACCCCGGCGAAGTAGCTATCGCGCAGAAGGTAATCTATCTTGTCGGCGTCCAGCGGTCCGCTAATGATATTCTTGACCAGGGTAGCCGGAGCTTTCTTGGTAAAGAGTATGGGTAACGCGTTTCCGTATTCCTCTGGGACCACACCGCACAGGTATTCGCTTATGACTCTGGCCGTCAACGCCTCGTGAAGCTTTTCGGCTTCCAGTCCCGCCGCCGCCTCGCGGCATGCCCGCCGCTCCAGGACCTGCTCTGACACGTGGGAAAAAGGTCCGTGGCCAACGTCATGGAGCAGCCCGGCCAACCGGGCAAGGTTGGCCTCCTCACGGCCCAAGTCTAAGGCCTCCGCCATAAGGCCCGCCACATGCATTACGCCTAGCGAGTGCTCGAAGCGGCGTGTGCAGCGCACTTGGGTAAACGTAGTAAGCCATGGCTAACTGGTGGATGTTGCGCAGTCGCTGCACCACCCAATGGTTCATAACCTTTTCTTCCAGGTCACTGTACCTCACTAGACCGTATATCGGATCACGGATTTCCACGGTCGATGCCCTCCCGTACCGGCTCCGGCAAACTCTGCTGCTCAGAGCGCCTCCCGGTGGCGATGCCTCTTCAACGAAACGACCAGGGGTCGGTCGGGGTAGCCGGCAAGGAGCGCGGCAATTGCGCCCGGACCTGGGAAGTGCTCGGGTCTAGCAGCGGCACCGGTAGACCGCCTCCTTCAGCGCCGTCACCACGTAGTCTATCTGCTCCTCCGTGATGGAGTTAAAAAACGGCAGGGCAATGCTCCGGCGGCCCACGTCCTCGGCCGCCGGGAAGTCCCCTTCCTTGTAGCCGAACTGCTCCCGGTAGAAGGGCTGAAGGTGAATGGGGGCAAAGTAAGGCCGGCACTCCACGCCGCGCTCCTGAAGGTGCCGCATCACCCCGTCCCGGTCGATGTGCCTGGCCACCCGCCCGTCCGGGGCTACAGCCGGGCGTAGAGCATTACGGCCAAGAGCCCGAACACCGCCTCTATGGCCATGAGGGTCAGCACCAGGTCCCGCTCCCTTATCCCGCCGGAAAGCTTAATGATCCACTGGCAGAGGCCTACCGGGTGGGAGTTGGGGCAGTAAAGCTTGCCGTCCGCGGGGTTGTACTCCCCCCACCAGCCCTTGCTGGGCAGGCGGTTGGCCGCCTTGATCACGAAATCGAAGGCGTAGGGGACGATCACCACCGCCCCCGCGGCCTCGAAGTTGCCCACGATGCTGGCCGCGGCCAGGATGGCGCCGATGGAAAGCGTGCCCACGTCACCCACGAAGATCTTCGCCGGGTACCAGTTGTACACCAGCACCCCGGCCAACGCGCCCGCCGCGGCCAGAAGGATAACCAGGGCCGTAACCTCGCCCAGGGACCAGGCCACTGCCGCCAGGCAGCCCACCGCCACCAGGCCCATCCCCGCCTCCAGGCCGTTGAACCCGGCCAGCATGTTCACCGCGTTGGCCGCGCCCGTTACCCCGGCGGGGATGAGCAGAAGCGGGTACACAAGGCCGAACTCCACCCGGCCGATTAAGGGAATCTGCATTTCGGTGTGGCCGGCGCGCACCACGGCCAGCGGGAGGGCGGCCAGGATGGGCAACAGGGCTTTCACCCCCTGGCGCAATCCGGCCAGATCGTCCACCACTCCGATCAGCCCGCTAAGCAACACCGTGGAGAGGCAGGCCAGAAGCAGCACCGGGTCTGCCTCGGGAAGGGTGCCCAGGAAGCTTGTCCCACCCAAGGCCAGAAGCACCCCGGCCCCGAACCCGGCCACTACGGCCAGCCCGCCCATCTCCGGCACCTCGGGCCGGTCCGGCTTGTTCATATCCCAGCCCACGATGCCGTTTCGC
>JACIYD010000202.1:0-2500 GCA_014360105.1 Clostridia bacterium | reverse complement strand
TATTACCTAACAGGGCGGGAGGGATCGGCATGGCCACGATCGTCAAGAAGAACATTAAGGGACACGCCTATTACTACGCGGTGCAGACAGGATGGGTAGAGGGAAGGTCCCGGGTGATATGGCAAAAGTATCTGGGTAAGGCAGAGGACATCGTGACCAAGCTGGAGGGGTTGGGCGCGGAGCCGTACAAGGCGCGAGTGTTCTTTTTCGGGGCGGTCGCAGCCCTGTATCAGGTGGCAGCGGACCTGGGGGTGGTGGCGATCATCGACCAGTTTGCCCCCAAGCGCAACCAGGGCCCCTCGGTGGGGGAATACATGCTGATCGCCGCCATTAACCGGGCGGTGGCCCCCAAGAGCAAGCGACAGATTGGGGAGTGGTATGCCGGGACGTCCTTAAGCCGGTGGCTGAAGGCCAGGCCGGAACACCTTTCCAGCCAGCGGTTTTGGGACCACATGAGCTACCTTGACGCAGAACAGATCCGCCGGATCGAGGCGGAACTCACCCGGGTGATGGTAGAGCGCTACTCCCTGGACCTGCGCAGCCTGGTTTACGACACCACCAACTTCTTCACCTGGATCGACACCGCCACGGAGGCAGAACTGCCCCAGCGGGGTCACAACAAGCAGAAACGCAACGACTTAAGGCAGGTAGGGCTGGCCCTCATGGTGACCATGGACTTTGCCATTCCGCTTTTCCACCAGGTGTACCCGGGCAACCGGCCGGACGTCACCCAGTTCGATTCGGTGGTGGACGAACTGGTGGAGCGGTACAAGACCCTGGCGGGCGAGTGCCTGGACGTGACGGTCATCCTGGACAAGGGGAACAACTCCAGGGACAACGTGGCCCGGCTCTCGGAGGCGCTGGGGTTCGTGGGGTCACTGGTTCCCAGCCAGCATCCCGATCTTTTGGCGGTGCCCAGGTCAGAGTTCCGGCCCCTGGAAGGCCCCGAGTTTGGAGGCGTGCTGGCCTACCGGACGCGCAAGGAGGTTTTCGGGAGGCTCTTCACCGTAGTGGTGACCTACAACGAGGCGCTTTACCTGGGGCAGATGCAGGGCCTGGTATTGGCCTTGCGCAAGGCAAACCAGGGCCTGCGGGAACTGAAGAGGAGGCTTGAGGAGAGGTACTCGCGCTCAAAGCCGCGCGGCAAGCCCCCCACGGTGGCCACTGTGCGGGCCCAGGTGCGGAAAATCCTGCGCAAGCCCCTGGACCAGATGGTGAAGTGGCAGGTGAGGGAGGAGGGTGGGCGCATCCTCCTGGAGTACGAGATCGACCATGACGCCCGGGACGCGTACGTGGAGAAGTATTTCGGCAAGAACATCCTGTTTACCAACCGCAAGGAATGGACCACGGAACAGATCGTGCTGGGTTACCGGGGGCAGGGCTGCATCGAGGCGTCGATCAAGACCATGAAGGATCATCACTTCATCGGCTGGAGCCCCATGTACCACTGGACGGACCAGAAGATCCGGGTCCATGCTTTCTACTGCGTACTGGCGCTGATGCTGACCTCGCTCCTGCGCCGCCGGCTGGCACTGGCGGGGCTGGACATGAGCACCGCTGCCATTCTGGAGCAACTCGGGGGCATCTACGAGGTGGCTCACATTTACCCGCCCCAGGCGCGCAGGAAGGACACCTTCACCCTCTCGGAAATGAACGAGGTGCAACGCAAGCTGGCCCAAACCCTGAACCTGGAGGCGATGCACCGGCTGGCCGGTTAGTAACAGGATTCCGAGGTCCTAAACCCTTCTGCTACCTGTGTTTTCGTCTTTGCCTGCCGGCTAACCCGGAAAGTCATGCTAGGATCTCGTGTTTCTCCTGTGATGTCAGTTGGAGGGGGGAACGCTCCTCGAAAAGGGGCTTAAGAACCTCATCGATGAATTGCATGGGTGACTTGGCGGGTTGGATATGCCTGCGAAATTCGTCAAGTATGCTCTCTTTAGGTTTGGTCTTACGGTAAATCACCCTAATATGTGCGAAAAGACGCTCGAATTCGTCGCGACCTAGGTGTTCTTCCACATCGTCCCACCGGCGCGCATATTCGTCTGCTTCTAAAGGATCGATGGCCCCGGCCACTTCGACCTTGAGGATATCGGGCGTTGATAGATCCAAACTCGTTGGCTCGGATGTTTCGCTGAGAGTCCGTCAGCGTCGCAGGATCTTTCTTCGCAAGCTCATCCAGCCCTCCCCTATCCTGAATGTACCGTCGGAAAAAATCTTGGTCTTGGGGGCGAAGGGTCAGGCGGTATCGGTTCGGCGTTCCCATAATCGCATCGGCCGGTTCGTAGAGGCGCTGCTCAATAGCTCTAGCGTAGTCCTCGTCGGTCGAGAGAGATCGTATTACTGAGAGGAGGATGACGAGCGTTGCCAGTCGCTGTTGGCCATCGATGACTTCTGCCTCAGGCTTGTGTTCTTCCTTGGCCAACACGATGCTTCCCAGGAAATACGGATCCAGTTCATCTATGTCGCTTGTCTCATCTCCCATGGCCGTGAGCAAATCCTC
>JACIYD010000201.1 GCA_014360105.1 Clostridia bacterium | reverse complement strand
TCTTCCTAGAAACCTTTGCCGCGGCGCTGAAACGGGCACGCGGCGCCGCCCTTATCCTCGTCGATATACCTATCGGCCTGCCCACCGCACCGCCGGGGAAGCGTGGCTGTGACGCGGCGGCGCGCAAGGCCCTCAAGGCGCGCGGCCGCAGCGTGTTCCCCGCCCCCATCCGCGAGGTGCTGGCCCTGCCTCCGTCCGCGCCCCACTCACTGGTCTCGGCCTATCAGCGGTGGCTGACGGGACGAGGGCTCCCCCTCCAGGCCTACCATCTCTTGCCCAGAATCCGCGAGGTGGACGCCTGCCTAGGGGCCAATCCCGGGCTGCAGGAGAGGGTGCGGGAAAGCCACCCCGAGCTTTGCTTTGCCGCCCTGAACGGCGGGAAGCCCATGCGCCACCCCAAGCGCACGCCGGAGGGCTGCGCGGAACGGGTGGAGCTACTGCGGCGCTACCTGCCCCGCCTCCACGCCGTCTTGACGGGGCTGCCGCGCCGCCGCCGGCACGGCTACGCCGCCGACGACGTCCTCGACGCCCTGGCTCTGGCGGTCAACGCCCGGCTGGGCGGCGAGGGCGGGCTCGCAGTCCTTCCCGCCACTGGGGAAGAGCGCGATGCCTGCGGCCTGCGCATGGAAATCGTCACCGCCCGCCGGCAGGGCTGACCTCGTTACAAGCCGCCTCACCGCGGCACCGGCACCTCCAGGACCTGGCCCACGTGGAGGATGTCCGTGGTGAGGCCGTTTAAGGCGCGCAGTTCGGAAACGGTGGTCCCGAAGCGCTGGGCAATGATGTACACAGAGAATCTCCGGGCTGCCCGGTGTAGGTCCTGGTGGGCGCGGTGGCCTCGGTGCCCCGGATGATCCGCACTGGGGTGCTGACGTTCACCAGGGGAAAAATGTATTCGACGTCCTGGTTGTACATGCGGACGCAGCCGTTGGAGACGGCAAGGCCGATGGACGAAGGGGCGTTGGTACCGTGGATGCCGATGCCGTTGGCCGTCAGCCCCAGCCAGCGGGTGCCGAAGGGCCCGACCGGGTTGACGGCCTTGTTGCGGATGCGGAACGTTCCTAAGGGCGTAGGGGTGGCCGGCTTGCCCACGGCCACGGAGAAATAGGCCACCCTGGTTCCTCCCCGGAACAGGGTGAGGATCCGGCGTCCCCGGTCGACTTCTATGCTGTACTGGTCCGGAGCCTGCAACGGCGCGGGCTCCTCCGCCGGCTTCTCTTCGGCGTTTACCTCCGGTTTCGGGCTAACTGCTGCCTCCGCCGGCAGTGGCGAAGAGGCGGTACCAGGTCGCCTGGTCCACGATGCCGGTTTCGGGCAGGCGGGCCAGCCGCTGAAACTCCCGCAGGGAGGCTTCCGTGGCCGGGCCGAAGATGTTGTCCACGATCAGGTCGGCGTTGATAACGGTGTTGAGCTGCTCCTGTACCTGGCCCACGGGCACCACGCGGTCGCCGGGCCGGAGGACCAACGGTTTATGGGACAAGGCTAGGAACACCACCTTTCTAGCTCTCATCCATCCTATGTTTGCCGGCGGCTTCCCGAACCGGGTATCCCGGCCGTACCGGGGCGGCTTGCGTCTGGCGGCACGGGCTCCTGGGAAACGGCCGAAAGCATGGCCCAACTCGGTGACGGGACTCAAGCCCGGAGCAGACGGGCGGCGGTGAGGACGAAGAAGGCGGCCTCGGCGCAGTACCAGCTTGGGGCCCGCGGGACGACGTAGGCCTCCCAGGCGCGGCCAAGCTTCTTCCTGGCCCGGGCGTAGTCGCCGTGCAGGCAGGCGCAGTAGGCCAGGAGCATCCAGGGATAGGCGGGGGGCGCCAGATCGACCCAGCCGGGGTGGTGGCGGTTGAACAGGGCGTAGAGGTGGGCGGCCCGGGGCGAGCTGGCCGCAATCAGGCCGTAAAGGGCGGGGTACAACTGGGCGGCGGCGTCCGGGTAAAAGCGGCGCAGGTTGGCCCGGGCGGCAAACCAGGCGGCCTTGCGGGGCCGATAGCAGCGGCGCCGCCGGTCCCAGAGACCCTTCTCCACCCCCCGCGCGATCTCCGTGGCCCGGGCGCGAAAATACGCCGCTTCCGGGTCGCCCAGGAAGCACAATAGCTCGGCAAAGTCCGCCAGGCCCCGGTAGGCCTCGCAGTTGTCCATCAGATATTTCACGCGGTAGTCGGCCAGGGCAAAGGTCAGGCCGTCCCCGTCCTTGAGGCCGACGATGACCCGGGCCACTTTCTTAAGCGCCGGCAGGTTCTCCCGCACCCACTCCGTCCGCCCGCTGCGCCGGTGGTATTGGGTGACCAGCAGAAGGTAGGTGCCGGCGTAAGCATCTTCAGAATCGGGCCTGGCCGGGCGCGGCGGCGAACCCGGCGGGTAGTGGTAGTCCGGGATGGTGCCGTCTTCTTTAAGGTGGCGCAGGTACCACTCCAGGTAGCGCTCCACCGCCGGAAAGGCGGCTTGGTCCTCCAGGAGGGCCAGGGCCGCGAAGTTGGCGAAGTAGGGGTTGACCCGGTTGCTGCCCGGGGCCAGGGCGAGGGCGCCGTCGGCGTCGTCTCCGGGGCACCGGATCTGGCAGCTCACGAGCCAGGTAAGCTGGGCCGCCAGGCGCTCCCGCAGGGGTTCCAGGGTCTCCGCCGCCTGCATTTCCGCACCCCCGGTGAGGTGCAGGCTTCCGCATGGGTCCGTTACAGATTACGGGGCGAGGCGGCGAAGGGTGAAACCGGGGGTGGGAGACGGGGGAAAGAGAAGGAAACGAAGCCGGTCCAACCGGTCCGGCGAGAGCAGGACCCGGGGGCGGGGTAATACGGCGCCGGGCGGCGCGCGGCTTCCGGCAGGGGAGCCGTGGTACGGAGGAGGCGACGGAGAGGGCGAAGCCCCGTGACCGGCTAAACCCGTGACCGGCTAAATCATGACTGCAGACGATGGGGAGCAGGCAAAAGGTAAGCGGCCGAGGGTACCCCGGCGCCGGGACCCCGGTCGAGCGCCTGCTAGGGCACGGGCGACAGGGGTATCCTTGGGCCGACCGGCTTAGCGTCGGCGCGAAAACCGGAACCGCGCCGGGCGCCTGCCGGTGGGCGCCGGTTCGGTCAGGGGCTGCGAGGATCAGCCCTGGTCCGGGGGACCGGAGCCGCCGCCGGCAAGAGGGAGAAGCACCGTAACGCTCGTCCCCTCTCCCAGTCGGCTGACAATCTCCAGGCTTCCTCCGTGCCGGCTTACGATCTCCTGACAGAGGGCGAGGCCCAGGCCGCTTCCGCCGGCGGGCGCACGGCGGCCGCGATAGAAACGCTGGGTAACCAGGGGTAGTTCTTCGGGGTCTATGCCCACGCCGGTATCGGCCACCTTCAGAGCCAGGTTCTGGCCCAGTCGTTCCAGGGCCACGATGATTTTTCCCCCTGCCGGAGTGAATTTCAGGGCGTTGTCCACTAGATTAACCAAGACTTGTTTCAGGCGGTCGGCGTCGGCTTCCACCGGGGGAAAGTGATCTTTTATGGTGATCTGCAAATCTATTCCCTGCCGCACCGCCCGCGGGCGCATCTGTTCGGCAGTCTCCTGCACCAGCCGGGCCAGGTCAACGGGCGACAAGCGCAAGGTAAGCTGCCCCGCGGCCAGGCGGCTAAAATCCAGCAACTCCTCTACCAGGCCTGTCAGGCGGTCGGTCTCGCGGTTGATTATTTCCAGCCCGCGCCGCAGTTCTTCCTCCTCGGCTGGCAGTCCTTCTAGCAGGGTGACTACAAAGCCCTTGATGGAAGTTAAAGGAGTACGCAGTTCGTGCGAGATGGAGCTAATGAATTCGTTCTTAAGCCTGTCCAGCCGCTGCAGTTCCCGGGTCATATGATTTAAAGTAGCGGCCAGGCGGCCAATCTCGTCGCGGAAGCGGGGGGTGACGGTGACGGTGAGATCCCC
>JACIYD010000200.1 GCA_014360105.1 Clostridia bacterium | reverse complement strand
AGGGCGCCCGCCTCCTCGTCGGCGGTCTGGGTTTCCGGCCTGATACCCACGTGCATGCGGGCTTCCCTCACCGGCCCGTGGTGCCCCATCTGAGCGAATTCCACTTCCTGATCCTTGGGTCCCAGCAGCCACCGTTCGAAGAAAGGCCACCTCCAGTAGCGCGGAGCGTCGCCGGAAGGCTTGCGGGGATCCGGCCTGGGCAGGCCCACCAGGGCCAGGCCTTCGGGAAGATCCGTCGCCGCCCCCGGAAGCGTCTGTAGGGGAACAAGGGTCTTCAAGAGAGCCGCCTTGCGGGAACGCTCGTCGAGATCCAGCACGAGTGCATCAGATGGCGCCGGCGCAAACCATTCGGCAATTTCACCGGCAGTGTCCAACTCCACCAGTAAGGGGCCGCGGACCCTCACCTGCTTCACCCGAGCCACTGCGCTCGGAGGGAAAAAACCAGAGGCATCCAAGCCCTCGCGCGTGCGCACGCCCCCTGCTACGGTTGAAGGGAAAGGAAACGGAAGCGATACGGCGCGCGCACCTGGAACCGGGCCAAAAGGCCGACCGTCCCGGACGATCAGAGGGTCGCGCGGCTCCACGATCCAGACCGTCATGTTTCACTGGCCTCCTCCCCAGGCGGTTCGCACAACGGGGCGTTGGCGAGGTCCATGGCCGCGGCAAACTCGCGGGAGATAATCAGTTCTTCTGCAAATTGCCGGAGATCAGCGGGCGAGGATACCTGACGCTCGATCAACTCCTCCAGTTCCGCCAGTATGTGCTCGGCCAGCGGCCGTAACCCCCGCTCTGCTTTCTTCCGGCGCAGGATGCGCTTGATCTCCGGGCGCACCGCCTCTTGAACGGCCGCCTCGCCTTCGCCCTCCGATGATCCGAACTGCCGGGCCAGTTCGTGCAACTCGTAGGCGGCGCCGTCCGGGATGGCTTCCATCCGGTGCAACTCGGCAAACCGTTCAAGCCGCCTGTCCAGCATGCCCCATGCGCCCTTCACCGTGCGCTCAATCCCTCCGCGTTTGCTCAGGGTCACGGCCAGACCGTTCTTGCCTGCCAGGGACTTGGCCGCACCTTCCGCCTGGCGTGCCAGGGCCAAAGCGTCGGAGAGGGGAGAAAGGTGGTGCGCGATGGCCATGCCTACGGAGAGCGTCGGCGAGACCTCCACCCCTCCCTCCTTCGCCTTAAAGGCCGCCAGCCGCCCGCGGAAGGATTCGGCAAGGCGGCGGGCACAGGCGATGGCCGTGTGCAGGGGAACGAGGGCCACCACGTCGTCGCCTCCGGAGTAGATCAACGATCCGCGGTGGAGGCGAACGATCTCCCGAGCCTCCGCGGCAAAAAGGCTTTGGGTCCGGGAAAGGGCACGGTGCTGCTCGGCGGTTTCCTGGGCATCAATAACCTTCCCCATGTTGTCGCCGTCGGCAAGGATAAGGGCGTAATAGGGATATGGCTTGTCGCCCTCGAGGGCTTTGCCCAGAAAGTTGCGCAAGGCTTGTGTGGCCTGGAGGAGCTTGTCTCCTTGGAAGAACTCGTGCAGGCGTTCTTCAAAAAGCAGGTGACCGTCGTGGTGCCCGAATACCGGGTGGGGTGACCGCAGGGTGTTCAGGACGTCGGGGGGAATACCGAGCCTCCTCAGTTCCCCTATATATTCGTCGACAAGCGCCCGGTGGGCGTCGGTCAGCCTTTCCAGTAGCGGGAGGGCGGCAACGTGGGACGTGCTGAAAAAGTGTTCGTCCTCTCCTCTCTTGCCGTGGCGCTTCAGCAGGCACACCCCGCAGAGGTGCTCTCCGCGCCTAACGTCGTAATCCCGGCGGAGCCGATGGTCGTCCAACTCGTGGTGTGCGCTGTCCGGAATGACGGACTCCCGTGAGCCATCCAGCGAACACTTGGGGGAGGAACTCCCCCAAGTCACAGGAGCGAAGTTGCGCGTCGCCTTCCGGCAGTTCAGCAAGGCCTCCACCAGGCTACGGGTTTTCCGGTAGTCTTGGCCAAGAGGGTAGGAGGCCCAGAAGAATTCGGGAAAGTCCTCCAGTTGCAACCTGGCCCTCTCGAGGTCGAACTTGCCCCTGATTTTCCCCTCGTCAATTGTCCTCTGGAAAAGTTCGTCCAACCGCCTGAGCACGGCCCGCCGGGCCGCCTCGCCGATCTCGGCGGGATCGCGGCCCACCCAGGCCACGATCTTGTTTGCCACCGTAAACTCGGCGGACTCGAGATCACTAATGCCGGCCGGGGCCGGGAATATCAGACAAGAAAGATCATTACCGCTGCGCCGCACCACCTCCAGGGCAGCGGCCTTTGCCAGTTCACTGAGCAACCAGGAGCCGAACCACAGATCGCGACTGCGCCTGGCCGTGGCAATGAAACCCTGGACCGGGCCGACGTGAACAGCCAGCAGGTACCGCTCTTCCATAACCCCCTACGCCCTCCTCTTCCGCTGGAGCCTGATGGCTCATCTCTGCTTCCACAACCGTGCTCCGGACCGCGTGCCGGTTAGCTTGGCCCGTCGAAGAAAACCATGTGGCCAACGCGCTGCTGACGCAGGCCTTACGCTTGCAGGTCTAGCAGTCTGCCGCCACCTTATGCATCTCGCCGGCCCGCCCGGCCTGACGAAGGATGGTTTGAGCAGGCTGTCCCTGCCCAGCAGTCTGCCGTCCCAGGTTTTCGCTTGTCGGCAGCAGATGTGGTAGCGGCCTTCCGGCCCACCGTCGGGATACTTGGCCAGGAGGTAGTCGCGTACGTCCCGCTTGATACTCACACTCGGACAAAGAAATCCGGCCGTCGTCCTCTCCGAAAAGCCGGCGGGCGTGGCCATCGCTCAAGGGATCGCGGTTGGGGATGCCGTCTTTGACGCACTTTACGAAAAGGATCTCCGCACCTGCCACGCCCATACCTTCCGTACCCCCTCGGCCCGTAATTCCTATCACCCGCCCTACCCCCGGCAGGGTGAAGCCGGCCCTAGACCTTCTCCCCTTCCAGCACGCAGCAGCCGAAGCCCTGGCTGTTCTTGGCCCCCACGCCGGCGGTGAGCGCCAGCTTCAGCAAATCCGGATCGCCAGCCAAAAAGTAAGCGCCCACCCAGCCCTTGATGATCGTGTCTTTGTACTTCGCCGCCGGCCAGCCGTCCGTAGACCAGAAGGTACTTCTTGGCCAGGTTCGCCGCCAGCAATTCGGCGAAGCGCGGCTCAAAGGGCGAATAATAGTAGGTGTACTTGGCGCCGCCGTCGATCAGGGTGCTGTACACGACCACTGGCGAAAGCATGCGCACCCGGACCGGCGAAGCCGTGACCACCGGATCCGTTACGGCCACGGTCTGCACGCCGCGCCTGGCCCCGTCCAGGCGCAGTTCTCCCCGGCACAGAAGGCCCGTGCCCAACTCCTGCAGCAGATAAGGCACTGGCGAGCAGATGACGAGCTTGAGCGGCGGGACAAAAACCATGGCCCGGCGGTCGCGATCCGCCCAGGCCCGGCCCAGAAGGCGGGAGAAGGTAAGAGCTTAAATTTCCTTTGGCCCAAGAGAAAACCCTGCTGGTGAAGGAAAAGTCTTTGAGCGCCGGCTGCGCGATAAGGTGGTAGATGGCCGCCTGCAGCAGGTAGTTGTGGGCATAGGGAAGGACGATTTCCTCGGGCCCCTCCAGGGTGACCGTGAGCCGCATCGGGACATTCCCCCTCCGTCCGCCTACCCCTGGCCTAATCCACAGTAAGATTCGTACATAACAGGCCGGCGGACGGGCTCTATGAGATAGTTTCTGCAATTTTCCAATTCCTCCTCTGGATGCAGCGCCCTGAAAAGTAAATAACTGGACAAAAAGCGCGTCTAATGCTGGTTTGGGCGCGCAAAAGGTCGGTTTCGCTGTCTGAAATGCTTTCCCTGCTGGGCCCTTGCTCTGTCCCGGGAACCGGCAGGTAGCTC
>JACIYD010000020.1 GCA_014360105.1 Clostridia bacterium | reverse complement strand
CTTGGCCGTCCTGGGCGCGGCGGTGGGTCTGATCATGCTCCAGCCGGACCTGGGCACGGCGGTAATCGTGGCCGGCACCGCCTACTTGATGTTTTTCGCCGCCGGAGCAAGGCCTTCCCACCTGGCGGCCCTGGCCGCCGTAGGGGTCGTAGGCGTGCTGGCGGCTGCGGTCAGTTCGCCGGAACGCCTGGAGCGCCTGCTGGCCTTCCGCGATCCAACCGGGGACCCGGCCGGATCGGGGTTCCAGATCATCCAATCTCTTCGCGCCCTTGGTTCCGGGAAAATCTTCGGCGTGGGCCTGGGGATGAGCAAGCAAAAGTATCTTTACGTACCGGAGCGGCACACAGACTTTATTTTTGCCATTCTGGGTGAGGAGTTGGGTTTTGTAGGGTGCGCCCTCGTTCTCCTGCTTTTTTTCATCCTCATCTGGCGGGGTATGCGCACCGCACTTTTGGCGGCCGACCCCTTCGGCGGCCTCTTGGCCTGCGGCCTCACTTCGATGATCGCCTTTCAGGCGCTGATTAATCTGGGCGTGGTGACCGGTACCCTCCCGGTGACGGGTATCACCTTGCCCTTTCTCAGTTACGGCGGCTCTTCTCTCTTGGTTACCATGCTGGCGGTGGGCGTCCTGCTTAACATCTCCCGCTATGCCCACGGCTAGGGAGCGCGCTCCCAGCGCAAGACTTTCCGCATCGCGGCGAGCGAGCTTTGCGCGAGAGCGAGGGCGCAAGTGCGGCCAAAGCCAAAGGCCATGGCTGGCCAATAGCTCCCGCGGCGCTACGAAATGCGATTTGGAAGGGGGTTCCTGTTTGCGGGTCGTACTCACCGGTGGAGGCACGGGCGGACATATCTATCCGGCTCTTACCATTGCCCAGGGTCTGCGGGCCCGCGGGGGAGTCGAGCTCCTTTACATCGGCACCAGAGACGGCCTGGAAGCAAAGCTGGTACGCACGGCCGGGCTGCCCCTGGCGACCATTGCGGCGCGCAAACTGGCACGCGGCCGGCGGGGGCAGCTTTTGCCGGCGGCGTTCGGTTTGGCCCTGGGTTTGGGACAGGCCTCCCGCATCCTGCACCGTTTTCGGCCCCAAGTAGTAATCGGTACCGGTGGGTACGTATGCGCTCCGGTCATTCTTGCCGCTTCGCTGGCTGGCATTCCCACCCTGTTGCACGAGCAAAACGCCCTGCCGGGCCTGACCAACCGCCTGCTCGCATCGTTTACCAGCGGCGTCTGCCTCACCTTCCCCGAGGCGGCGTTCCGTTTTCCTCCCGGTACGCGCACCCACCTAACGGGCCTGCCCGTACGGGAGGAAATCTGGCGCTGGACGCGCGAAGAGGCCGCAGCCCGTCTCGGCCTGGACGCCCGCAAGAAGACCATCCTGGCCGTGGGCGGCAGTCTGGGGGCACGGCGCCTCAATGAGGCAATGCTTGCCGTCCACCGCCGCTGGCAAGGGAACGCTGCCGTGCAAATTCTCCACGTTACCGGGGAGGGCGATTATGCGCGGTTCCGGGAAATGGTGCAGGCAGCGGGAATAGACCCGGTTAAAAGTGGCAATATTACCATTGTCCCCTACCTCCACGAAATGCCCTTGGCCCTGGCCCTGGCCGACCTGGTGGTGGGGCGCGCCGGCGCCACGTTTCTCGCGGAGTTGACGGCCAAGGGTCTGGCGGCGATTCTCATTCCCTATCCGTATGCGGCGGAAAACCACCAGGAACACAACGCCCGTTCCCTGTTTCGTGCCGGCGCCTGTGAGCTCATCCTCGACCGGGAGTTGACGCCGGAGCGCCTCCAGCAAAGGGTGGACGCTCTCCTGGCCGACGACCGACGCCGCGGCGAACTGGCGGAACGGGCAAGGAGCCTGGGGCGGCGCGATGCGCTGGAAAGGTTGTTGGCGGTCGTCGACGAACTTATAAAGAGGCGCCGGTAACACCCCTTGGGCGGGGCGCATAAGATGATCATCGACCAGGGGGGCCCGGTGACAAAAGGAGATGATAGCCATTATTGACCGGGCAGTAAAAATCCACTTCGTCGGTATCGGCGGCAGCGGCATGAGCGCGCTTGCCAAAATTGCCCTCCAGGCCGGTTGTCCGGTTACCGGTTCAGATTTAAAAAACAGCGAGGCGACGGCCGCGCTGCGTGCGCTGGGAGCACGCATTTATCGAGGGCACGACGCGGCGCACCTGGAAGGCGACGTGGCGCTGGTCGTCTATTCGTCTGCCGTTGCCGAAGACAATCCGGAACTGGTCGAGGCCAGGAAGCGCAAGTTAGAGATCATCTCGCGCGGTGCCTACCTTGCCCGCCTGATGCAGGCATATGAGGGCATAGCCGTAGCAGGCGCCCACGGGAAAACGACGACGACCGCCATGATTGCCAGCGTCCTTTCCCACGCCGGCCTGAACCCTACGGTGGCCGTTGGCGGCAGGTTGGTACGAGAGGGGACCAATGCCTGGCTCGGAAACGGGCGTTACCTGGTGGCCGAGGCGGACGAAAGCGACGGCTCGTTTCTTTTGCTCCGGCCGAAGGTTTCCGTCGTGACCAATGTAGAGAACGATCACCTGGACTACTACGGCGGCCTTGAACAATTAAAAGAGGCCTTCAGGCGCTTTATCGACCGTACCGACCCGCAGGGTCTGGTGGTGCGTTGTGCGGACGATCCCTTTCTTGCCGGCCTGGACACGGGCGCGCTGAAGAGCGTTACTTACGGCTGGCAGCAAGAGGCCCTTTACCGGGCCGATTTAATCGAACTTGGCGGTCTGGGTTCCAAAAGCACCGTTTACGAAGGGAAGGAGCCTTTGGGTACACTCGTCCTGGCCGTGCCGGGCCGGCACAACGTTACCAACGCCCTGGCAGCGGTGGCCGTGGGTCGCTGGTTCGGCCTGAGCTTCGAGACGATCGCCGCCGCCCTGGCCCGTTACGCCGGGGTGGCGCGCCGCTTTGAGCTCCTGGGAGAAGCTGCCGGCCGCCTCGTTGTGGACGACTATGCGCACCATCCCACGGAGATCCGGGCTGCCCTGGCGACGGCGCGCCAGTTGGGCAGGCGCATGGTAGTGGTTTTCCAGCCGCACCGTTATACGAGAACGGCCCGCCTTTACCGCGAGTTCGGCGCCTCTTTTGACGCGGCCGACCTGGTGATCGTTACCGAAATCTATCCGGCCGGTGAAGCGCCGCTTCCCGGCGTGGATGCGCAATTGATCGTAGAAGAAATCCGGCGCCGCGGGCACCCGCCGGTCTATTACCAGCCGGTTGCGGAAGAATTGCCCGCCTTTGTGGCTTCTCTTTCTCGGCCCGGCGACGTCATTCTGACTGTGGGTGCCGGGGACATCCGGCAGGCGGGTACGCAGCTCTTGGCACTCTATGGTCAGGGCGGGCAGTAAGACCCACGCGGCGCGGGCGATCAATTGCCGTCGCGCAAGCCTACCCAGGCCCAGGCCGCAGAAACTGCAATTTCTGGGGAGGGAAACGACTTGGCACGGCCCGAGCTGGCCGGGCTGGAAGCCGACCTGGCCCGGTGCTATAAGGGTAAGATAGGCGTCGGGGTACCCATGGCGGGCTACACCACCTGGCGCATCGGCGGGCCGGCCGATCTCCTGGTGACCCCGCGTTCCGTGGCCGAAGTGAGGACCTGCCTGGCCTGGGCCGGTAGACACGGCTTGCCCGTCTGGATCATAGGTAACGGGTCGAACGTGTTGGTCGGGGACGGTGGCCTCCGAGGGCTGGTACTGCGCACGGCGCACGGCCTGAACCAGATCGAAAGGCAGGGGTCGCGTCTTAGCCTCGGGGCAGGAGCACTCCTGCCGGTCCTGCTGCGGCTGGCGGCGCGGTACGGCTGGACGGGTCTCGAATTCGCCGCCGGCATCCCGGCTACCGTGGGCGGGGCGGTATTGATGAATGCCGGAACAGGGGAGGGAACCATCGGCGCGTTGGTCTCTCGCGTGGGCCTGATCGAGCCCAGCGGGGAATACGTGGAGTTGGAGGCAAAAGAGATCTCCTTTGCCTACCGGCATTCCAGTCTCCTGGACCGGGGAGGCGTGATCACCACCGTTATCCTCCAGGTGAGGGAGGGGGATCCGGCAGACGTCGCGCGGGCGATTCGCGAGAGGATGGCGGCCAGGCGGCAGAAACAGCCGCATCGCTGGCCCAGTGCCGGCAGCGTTTTCAAGAATCCCCCCGGGTGGCCGTCGGCCGGCTGGCTGATCGAACGGGTGGGGGCAAAGGGCTTGCGCCGCGGGGGCGCCCTGGTAGCTTACGAACACGCAAACTTTATCGTTAATACCGGCGGGGCCACGGCGCGCGACGTGCTGTGGCTGGTTGAAGAGATCCGGCGCCGGGTACGGGAGAGTTTCGGCGTGGAGTTGGAGACGGAGATTCGCATCCTGGGGGATACCCGGGGGTGATGGTGATGGCAACGCTAGAGATTGCCGGAGGCGCGCGCCTCAAGGGAGAAATCGAGGTCAGCGGCGCCAAGAATTCCATACTGCCCATTATGGCGGCAAGCCTGCTCAGCCCTGAGCCCTGCTGCCTGCAGGAGATCCCGCAGCTTACCGACGTCCGCATGATGCAGGAAGTGCTCCAGTTCGTCGGGGCGAAAGTGAGCCTGAGCGGGAGAAACCTCTGGCTCGACGGGGCGGAAGTGGTGCCCCAGGAGGTACCGCCGTCGCTCATGCGGCGCCTGCGTGCTTCCAATCTGGTGATGGGCTCCCTGCTGGGCCGTTTCCGGCAGGTAAGGGTGGCCTACCCGGGCGGTTGTGCCATCGGCTCCCGGCCGATGGACCTCCACCTCAAAGGCTTTCTCGCTCTGGGTGCGGAGATCAGGGAGGACCATGGCTTCATCGAGGCCCGGGCCGCGCGGCTGCGCGGGGCAGACATTCATCTTGATTTCCCCAGCGTGGGCGCGACGGAGAACATCATGATGGCGGCGGTCTTGGCCGAAGGGGTGACTACCATCCGCAACGCGGCCAAGGAGCCGGAGATCGTCGACCTCCAGAATTTCCTCAACAGACTCGGCGCCAGGGTGAAGGGTGCCGGTTCAGACGTCATCCGTGTTCACGGGGTGCCACGGCTGCGCGGGGGAGAATACCAGGTTATTCCCGACCGGATTGAGGCCGGCACGCATTTGGTAGCGGCGGCCATTACCCGCGGCCGGGTGGTAGTTAAGAACGTCATTCCGGAGCACCTGGAGGCATTGATTGCCAAGCTGCGGGAGGCCGGCGTACGCGTGGAGACCCTCGGCGGCCGTAGTGCGCTTCTGGTGGAGGCGGAGGGAAGGGTGCGGGGCGTCGATTGCAAGACTTTGCCTTATCCCGGCTTTCCCACCGACATGCAGCCGCAGATGATGGCTTTGCTTGCCACGGCCGAGGGCACGAGCGTCATTACGGAAAGCATCTTCGAGAGCCGGTTCAAACACGTGGACGAACTGCGGCGCATGGGGGCGCAGATCAAGGTGGAGGGAAGGGTGGCGGTGGTTAACGGCGTGCCGCGGCTCAGCGGCGCCCTGGTTGAGGCCACCGACCTCCGGGCGGCCGCCGCCCTGGTGCTTGCCGGCCTGGTGGCGGAGAACACCACCGTCCTGGAAGGGGTGGAACACCTGGACCGCGGTTACGAATGCCTGGACCTGAAGTATGAGGCCTTGGGGGCGCAGATCCGCCGCGAGGCGGCGCGCAAGGCCGCAGGCAGTATGCGCGGCACGTGAGGAAGGGGAGGGACGATGCGCCTGGTCTTTTTCGGTACTCCCGCTTTTGCCCTACCTACCCTGGAGGCTCTCCTGGAGAGCCCTCACCGGGTATTGGGAGTTGTGACCCAGCCGGACCGGCCCAAGGGCCGGCGTCGCCTTTTGGCGCCGCCGCCGGTGAAAGAGGCGGCCGCGGCCCGGGGCCTGCCCATCTGGCAACCGGCAAACCTGCGGGAACCGGCCTTTCTTTCTTTGCTACGGGGGCTGGAACCGGAGGTGGCGGTGGTCGTGGCCTACGGCAAGATCTTGCCGCCTGCGGTTCTGGACCTCCCCCGGCACGGCTGCATCAACGTCCACGCTTCGCTCTTACCCCGTTACCGCGGCGCGGCACCGATCCACTGGGCCGTCATTAACGGCGAAAGCGAGACCGGCGTGACGACGATGTATATGGCTCCCGCACTGGACGCAGGCGACATTATTCTGCAGCGCGCCGTCGCGATCGGCACGCGGGAGACCACGGGCGCGTTACACGACCGGCTCGCTCGCCTTGGTGCCGACCTGCTCCTGGAGACACTGGATTTACTGGAGGCGGGGAAGGCGCCGCGGCGGCCGCAGGATGAGGCCCTTGCTTCCTATGCGCCTCCTTTGCAGCCCGAGGACGAGAGAATCGATTGGCAATGGCCGGCCGCGGTCATCTTCAACCGGGTACGCGGCCTGAATCCCTGGCCCGGAGCTTATACCACCTGGCGGGGCAAGCGCCTGAAGATCTGGTGGGTGGAACCGGGCGCGCTTGCAGCAAGGGAAGCCCGGCCCGGGCAAGTGTTGGCCGTCGGCGGCGAAGGTTTCAGCGTCGCCTGCGGTAGCGGACAAGCCTTGCTGGTCAAGGAACTGCAGCCCGAGGGCAAGGCGCCGATGGAGGCGGCGGCCTTTGTCCGCGGCTACCGTCTGGCTCCGGGCGAGTATCTGGGAGATGCATAGACAAGCACGCTGATCTGGATTACAATACCGGTGTAGACGCGGAACGGGACGAAGGGATGAGACGGTTACGGGTTTTCCTGCTAGTTGGTCTCCTGGTGGCCGGTATTCTTCTTTTCCTGCGCTCGAGCTTTTGGTCCTTGGCGGAGATCCGGGTAGAGGGGAACGAGGCCCTGAGCACGGCCGAGGTTATCAGGCTGAGCGGGCTGGTTCCCGGCCAAAACCTCTTTCGCATCAGGGAACAAGAAGTAAGAGAGCGGCTCCTGCTCCACCCGCGCATCAAGGCAGTCGATCTGCGCTATTGCTGGCCGGATACGGTAGTGGTTCAAGTGGAGGAACGCCGGGCGGTCGGTGCCATTCCCGTCCAGGGGTGGTTTTGGGAGGTGGACGGCGAGGGCACTCTCTTGGGAAGTAAGGCCGCTTGGCCGGGCAAGGGAGTACCGCTGCTTACCGGGATGACCCTGCCGGCCGCAAAACCCTTGCCGGGCGAGCGGGTGGCCGCGCCGGAGGCGGCAGGTCTTCTGGCCGTGGCGCGCCGTCTTGCGCCGGAGATGCGGGCGGTGGTCCAGGAGATTCACTATAGCAATGCGGAGGGCATTAGTCTGTTTACCACGAACGGCATAGAAGTCTACCTCGGTCGGCCGGATGAGCTCGAAACCAAGCTCATTCTGTTCTGGGCCATTTATCGGGAAGAAGGCGCGGCCGAAGCACGCATCCCGGTGACCTACATCGATGTAAGCCATCCCAAGGCGCCGGTGTTACGCTTCGCCGGCGCGGGTGGGTGAGGAACCTTATCATGTGGCTGCCGTTAATGGGCCTCATTGCCGGATTGATCATTGGTTTCTACTTCCCTTTGACCATTCCTCTGGCCTATGCCAAGTACTTGTCTGTGGGCATCCTGGCGGCACTTGATTCCACCTTTGGAGGCTTGCGCGCCGGGCTGGAGGAGAACTTCGACGCCAGCGTGTTTATCACCGGGTTTTTCGGCAACGCCCTGCTCGCCGGTATTCTCGCCTACCTCGGTGACCAACTGGGCGTCGACCTCTATCTTGCCGCCGTTTTCGCCTTTGGCGTTCGTATCTTTCAGAATCTAGCCATCATCCGGCGCTACCTCCTGCGAAAATGGCGGGAGCGGCACCATAAGCAGGAGGATTAAGCCAGCCTACGTTGAATTTTTCTGGTAGCCGTGTAATGATTTCCCTTAGAGAGCGGCGGCTGGAGGTGCCGCAGATTTGGCGAGACGGAGCGTTCTCACGGCGCTGGACATCGGTTCGAGCAAGGTGGTGGCCGTGGTCGCGGAGGTCGACGTGAGCGGAGCGCTGGCCGTTCTGGGCGTAGGTCAGGCCAGCCCGGCGGGGCTACGGCGCGGCATGATTGTGGATATTGAGGAGGCCTCCCGGGCGGTGGTACGGGCGGTGACCCAGGCCCAGCAGATGAGTGGGGTGGAAGCAAAGACGGTGCTGGCCAGCCTTTCCGGGCCGCACGTGCTCACCGCGCAGAACAGGGGCGTGGTGGCCATTGCCAATCCGCAGCGCGAGATCGGCCCGGAGGACGTGGTGCGGGTACTTCAGGCGGCGCAGGTGATTAACATCCCCCCGGATCGCCGCTTGCTCCACGTGCTGCCCTGTCAATACCTGGTGGACGGTTACGACGGCATCGTTGACCCGAGCGGCATGGCGGGCAACCGGCTGGAAGTAGAGGCTACCCTGGTGCTCGCGGCCGCCAGCTCAATCCAGAACCTGGGAAAAGTGATCGCGCGTGCGGGCTTGCAGGTACAGGAAGTCGTTTTGAGCGCGCTGGCGGCGGCGGAGGCGGTCCTCTTGCCGGCGGAAAAAGATCTAGGTGTGGTGCTGCTCGACATCGGGGGTGGCACCACGGATCTGGCCGTCTTCCAGCGGGGCAGCCTGCGGCTGGCCGCCGTCCTTCCGGTGGGCGGCGATTACATCACCAGCGACCTGGCGATCGGCCTGCGCATCCCTTTGGCAGCAGCAGAGCAGGTGAAGAAGCAGCACGGCGGCATTCGGGCAAGTCCGGTGCCCGAAGGGCAGGAAGTAGAAGTGCCGGACTTCGGTGGAGAGCATACCAAAAAGGTTTCCCGGCAATTATTGGCGGCAATCGTCGAGGCGCGGGTAAAGGAGATCCTGGGACTGGTCCGCCAGAAGTTGGCCGAAGCAACCGATTTCTACATGCTGCCGGGCGGTGTGGTCCTCACCGGCGGTACGGCGGCGCTAGCGGGCCTGGCCCAGTTGGCCGGCGAGATACTGCAGATGCCGGTGCGGATAGGTCGGCCCCAGGGGTTGGAAGGAATGGCCGACCTGGTACAGGGGCCGGAATACGCCACGGCCGTAGGTTTGCTTCTTTACGGCGCGCGCTCGCTCGGCCGGGCAGAGGCGGCGGGCGGCGAGGACGTCTTGTTGGGCGGTTGGCTCAGTCGGCTGTGGGCCTGGGTCAGGGATTCGTTTTAGGAGGGGGAGATGATGGTTTTAGAACTTGAGGAAGGGAGCACCATCCAGTTTGCCAATATCAAGGTCGTCGGCGTCGGCGGCGGCGGGAGCAATGCGGTAAACCGCATGATCGCCGCCGGCCTGCAAGGCGTAGAATTCATTGCCATCAATACGGACTTGCAGGCCCTTCACCTGTCGAAGGCCGACGTCAAGCTGCAGATCGGGGCCAAGCTCACCAAGGGGCTGGGAGCGGGGGCAAATCCGGAAATCGGGCGGCGGGCGGCGGAGGAAAGTCGCGACGAACTGGTGAAGGCCCTGGAAAAGGCAGATATGGTCTTTGTCACGGCCGGCATGGGCGGGGGTACGGGCACCGGCGGTGCCCCCATCGTCGCCGAGGTGGCGAAGCAGGCCGGCGCCCTGACCGTCGGGGTGGTTACCAGGCCGTTTACCTTTGAGGGCCGCAAACGGGCGGAGCAGGCCGAGGCCGGCATCAACGACCTGCGCAGCCGGGTGGACAGTCTAATCATTATTCCTAACGACCGTTTGCTGCAAGTGGCGGACAAGCAGACTTCCATTACCGAAGCTTTCCGCCTGGCCGACGACATCTTGCGGCAAGGGGTGCAGGGGATTTCCGACCTGATTGCGGTACCCGGGTTGATTAACCTTGATTTTGCCGACGTGAAAACCATTATGCTGGAGACGGGCACCGCGTTGATGGGTATCGGCCGGGCTACCGGCGAGAAGCGCGCGGTGGAAGCGGCGCGCATGGCCATTTCCAGCCCCCTCCTGGAAACGTCGATTGAGGGCGCCAGAGGCGTGCTGATGAACATTACCGGCGGCCCGGATCTCGGCCTTTTCGAGGTAAACGAAGCGGCGGAGATCATTGCCGCAGCGGCGGACCCGGACGCAAACATTATTTTTGGGGCAGTGATCGACGAGAACCTCAAGGACGAGATCCGCATCACGGTCATTGCCACCGGCTTTGACCACGTGGCCAGACAGCAAGCGGCGGCCGCCAGGGAAGTAGAGAGCCCCACCATCAGACCGTTCGACCTCCACGACCTGGACATTCCGGCCTTTTTGCGGCGGCGGTAAGGCCAAAGCCGGCGCGACAAAGGATACCTACAGGAAGGGGCTGGGGTGGGCCAGCCCCCAACTTTTTTCTATCGCATACCGCCGCAGGTGGTCTGCTTCGCCGGGCCCTGCTTCTGCCGCTCCAAATACCTTCCCCGAAATTCTAGGATTTGGCTTGACAAATATTACCAGATCGGGATTATATAATTAAGTAGGGCATTTTCTGGTATAAGCGGTAAGCGACACACATATACATGGTAGCAATCAGACCACGGGGGAAGGGTCTTGGCCATGCTATCGCCACAAGTGGTCTACCTGGACGTGGTCTTCGGCATCAACTGGTTCCTCGACTACCTTCTCCTCTGGGCAACGGCGAAGTTTGCCCAATTGAGCACCTCCGCCTGGCGGTTGGCACTTGGGGCAACGGCAGGCGCAGTGTATGCTCTCCTTCCTTTTTCCGCGGCCGGCCATGCCGCCCTGGGGGCGGGGGGCAAGCTTCTCTTTTCTCTGTTCATGGTCTGGCTGGCGTACGGCGGCCTCAGTCTGCGGCGCTTCTGGCAGGCCGTGGTGTACTTGTACCTGGTGGCCTTTGCCATGGCCGGTGCCATGCTGGGCGCCATCTATTTCTTTGACGGCCGCTTGGATGCTTACGGTCTTTTGAACGGTCTTTTGCTGTTCCTCAGCCGCATTCCCTCAGCTTGGTTGCTCGCGGCAGTGGCGGCGGCGGTCGTTCTCGCGCGCTGGGGCGCGCCTCTTTTGCGGCGTAGTTTCCTCAGCAGCTTCTTCCAGGTACCGGTGGTCATCCGTTTCGGGGAAAGCAGACTGGCGGTACGCGCCCTGGTGGACACGGGCAACCAGCTCCGCGACCCCCTCACCGGGCGGCCGGTAATCATCGTGGAATACGAGGTCTTACGGCCCCTTTTGCCGGTGTCGCTGCGCCAGCACATCGAAAGCGGAGAAGAGCCGGACTTGAGCCGGCTGGCGGAGGAACTCCGGGGCAGCCCCTGGGCATCCCGGGTTCACCTGGTGCCGTTTACCTCCATCGGCCGGTCTCACGGTATGCTGCTCTGCTTCCGGCCTGACGAGGTGGTCGTGGTTACCACCGACCGCATGGTGCGGGTAAAAGACATTCTCGTCGGCATTCACCGGCAAAAACTTTCGCCGCAAGGAAGCTACCGCGCGCTTCTGCATCCGGACGTGCTTCAGGCGGCGATCGGCTAGCAACTTGGGAGGGGTCAAGAGTGTTCGCCGTCTACTCGCTCTACAGGCGCCTGTTTTCCTTGCTGCCTTACGCACCGCCCATCCAATACGTTGGCAGCAGCGAAGCTTTGCCGCCGCCCCTGACGAGCGACGAAGAGGGGGACCTGCTCGAGCGGCTGGAAGCGGGAGACGGCAATGTAAGGAACACCTTGATCGAGCGGAACCTGCGTCTGGTAGTTTACATCGCGCGCAAGTTCGAGAACACGGGAATCGGCATCGAGGATCTGGTTTCCATCGGCACGATCGGTCTGATCAAAGCGGTCAATACTTTTGACCCGAAGAAGCGCATCAAGCTGGCTACTTACGCTTCGCGCTGCATCGAAAACGAAATTCTCATGCATTTGCGCCGCAACAGCCGGCAAAGGCTGGAAGTTTCCTTCGAGGAGCCGCTCAATACCGATTGGGACGGCAACGAACTGCTTCTCT
>JACIYD010000002.1 GCA_014360105.1 Clostridia bacterium | reverse complement strand
TGGCCCGCCTTAAGGCGGCGCAAGGAGCCTAGGGTATAAAAGCCGCCTCCCTGGCAAATATTAGAGCCGGGGATGGTGGGTTTGACCAGGCCAAAAAAACTTGCGGCACCGGCCATCCTGGCCGGCGCCCTTTTGCTCTTGGCGCTTTCTCCCGTAGGCGCGGGGCGCCCGCGCGATGCGGACGAAGAGATCTGGTGGGCGCTTGAGCAATTGGGGGCACAACCCCTGGGCGCCTGCCTCGAGGGGCAGTTTCTGGTTCCCGCGCCGGACGGGTGGGAAACGGCGGTGCGCGTCCTGCCGGCGTCTCTTCTTCCGGCCGCACGGCCGGCAGCGGCCGCCGGGAAGGGCGAGAAGAGGCTCTTCTGGCAGGAAGAGGGAGGCGCCACGCTTAACCTCGCTTGGCATCCCTTGCGCGGACCCGACGATTGGCAGACCGCCTGGCGGGCGACGATAGGCCAAACCCCCGTCTCCCCGCCGGCGCAGGGCGAATGGGGGGTGGTGGTCGCGCGGCTTCATCAGCCCGGCCGTGGCCGACCGGCGGCACTGGCGGCAGTTGCGACACCCTGGCCGGGTGAAGGTTACTTTTACCGGATCTACGTGGGCCGCCTGGCCGGCACGGGTACGGGCCCGCACCTGGAAAGGAAAGCGCGCCGCCTGATGGCGCTCCTCGGGGCACGGGCGCGGGAAAGCGTTTCCCAGGGCGACTGGGTAAACTTGTGCGGTTACGGTGCGCGTCTTGGTCCGGACCGCCGCACCCTGGCCGGCACGGCCGTGAACGTGCAGGTAGTGCTGCGTGCCCGAGCCGGAGAAAACGGCACGCTGGTCTACGTGGGGCTTCCCCTCCTTCCTTGTCCCTACTAGGCAGCATTTACCGCGCGGCGGATGGCAGGAGATCGGCGGGAGGCAACGAATCACCTGTTGGACAAGTACCGGCGAAAGGGTGGGGGTTTTGGGGCAAATCCGGGTATACGGCGGCAGGCCGTTGCAGGGGACGGTGCGCATCAGCGGGGCCAAGAACGCCGTTTTGCCCGTGATGGTGGCAAGCCTTCTCACCGAGGAGCCGTGCTACCTGCAGGAAGTACCCCGCCTTTTGGACGTGGTCACCTGCTGCCATCTCTTGCGCAGCCTGGGGACGGAAATTTCCTGGCAGGGCCGGGAAATGGTCCTGAGCACACCGCGACTTGCCGGTATTGAGGCTCCCTACGAATACGTCCGCCAAATGCGGGCCTCATTTCTGGTGGCCGGGCCCCTGCTTGCCCGTGCCGGTCGGGCGGTCGTCGCGCTGCCCGGTGGTTGTGCCATCGGCAGTCGCCCCGTTGACCAGCACCTCAAAGGGCTGGCCGCCATGGGGGCGAATATTGAGGTGGCGCACGGATTGGTACGCGCGCACTGCCGGCGCCTGCGAGGAGCCTCGATTTATCTGGATCTGCCCAGTGTCGGAGCAACGGAGAACCTGATAATGGCCGCCTCCCTGGCCGACGGGGTGACCGTAATTGAGAACGCCGCCTGCGAGCCGGAGGTGGTGGACCTGGCCAACTTCCTCACGGCGATGGGCGCCCGGGTCAGCGGTGCCGGGACCAGGACGGTGCGTATTGAAGGGGTACGGCGCCTGAGCGGAGGGCGGCACACGGTCATTCCCGACCGCATCGAAGCAGGGACCTATCTGGTGGCGGTGGCCGCCACCGGCGGAAGAGTACGCTTGGAAAACGTGATCGCCGAACACCTCACCGCAGTCACGGCCAAGCTGCAGGAACTGGGGGCGCGCATCAGCGCCACCGGAAGCACCCTGGTGATAGAACGAGAACCCGGCGGCTACCCGGCGAGCAACGTCCGCGCCTTACCCTATCCCGGCTTTCCTACCGATCTCCAACCCCAAATGGCCGCCCTGCTTACCCAGGCCGAGGGGGTTAGCGTCATTACCGATAACGTCTTCGACAGCCGCTTCCTCTATACGGAAGAACTGCGGCGCATGGGGGCGAATATTAGGAACGAAGGCCGCAGTGCCATCATCGGCGGGCCGACACCCTTGACCGGGGCGCAGGTACGGGCCACCGATTTACGAGCAGGCGCCGCCCTCGTTATCGCCGGCCTGGTGGCCGAAGGCGAGACCGAGATCGGGCAAATCCACCATTTAGAACGCGGTTACGAGGATCTGGTGGGCAAACTCAGCTCTTTAGGTGCGGTTATAGGCTACACTGCTCCGAAGTCCCATTTCCTCGGGGCTTAAGCGTGGGTAGGCTTGCGCGACGGCAAGCCAATTTCCTGCCTTTGTTGTGGGGCCGCGCCCCATGGGGCATGCCCCTGGAGACGTCCCGTGGAAAGCGGCGCCCAGGTCTAGGCGTCCTTTTCCCCGCATAGACTCAAGATACGGGGGGACAAGGATGCGATGCCTGGTCTGGTTGCTAATTCTCGCCCTTGCCGCCGTCATCTTCCTGCCGCTGGCGGTCGTCCTTCTTTTTCAGCGACAACCGCCGCTGCGCATCAGCACGGACCGGGCCGTCCGCCTTTACCTCCCCACTAGCGGTTCCCTTCAGGTTCTTCCCTTAGAAGAATATCTCGTCGGCGTGGTCGCGGCGGAGATGCCCGCCCGTTTCGGCCTGGAGGCGCTCAAAGCCCAGGCAGTAGCCTCGCGCACCTATGCCGTGCGGCGCCTGCTGCTGGCGCGGGAGGGTAAGGGATCGCACCGCGATGCCGACCTCTGCAACGACGCGCAGCACTGTCAGGGCTGGCTGGCAGAAAAGGAAATGCAGCAGCGTTGGGGCTTTCTCGGTTACTGGTTTTACCGCCGCAAGGTGGCGGCGGCAGTGGCGGCCACGCGC
Source organism: Clostridia bacterium (assembly GCA_014360105.1). Classification (GTDB taxonomy): domain Bacteria; phylum Bacillota; class DSM-521; order Neomoorellales; family SLTJ01; genus JACIYD01. Next base: position 13,204 of record JACIYD010000002.1, on the reverse strand, counting down.
GGCCAGGTACTTACCTATGAAGGCCGCCTTATTGATGCTGCTTACCATGCCGCCAGCGGCGGCCGCACCGAAGACGCCGCCGAGGTCTGGGGTACGCCCGTGCCCTATCTGCGCAGCGTGCCTTCGCCCTGGGAGGAAGAGGCGCCGCAGCACCTGGTTACCGTGGTTCTGCCAGCGGCCGAAGTGGCGCGGCGTTTGGGGTTACCGTACAAACCCGGCCATCCCTTTATCTTACGGCCGGTCGCGAGCACGGTGAGCGGGCGGGTCAAAAGCGTACGCGCCGGCGATCGCCTCCTGGATGGTCCGCAGTTCCGCCAGCTCCTCGGTCTCAATTCCACTTTTGTCACCTGGGAGCAAAAAGGTGAGGATTTTATCTTTAAAAGCCGCGGCTACGGCCACGGTGTCGGCATGTCGCAGTACGGCGCGGCCGGCCTGGCTCGCCGCGGCAAGAGTTTTCGTGAGATCCTTGCCCACTACTACCCCGGTACCGCTTTGGTTCCCCTCGAAGCACTTTCCCTCCCTTAAGGGCTATCTGGCCCGCAGGTGACTAAAAAAAGGGGGAAGTGGCAAGACTAGGTAACGAGGTGATTCGATGCTTCGAGGGATGCTGCTACCCCGAACGCTGGTTGCCCTTATTAGGATGCGTGTGCCGCAAATCCGCGGGCGCTGGTCCCGACGGCGCCTCCTTGCCGCTCTGGCCCTGGCGGCAGTAGCGGGCAGCGTTGCCTGGTTTCTCCTTGCCGGCTATTCTTTGGGCCCGCGCCTTACGGTGCAGGAGCAGGTGATGGGGCCGCCGCTCGCCGAACCGGTGCCGCTGGAGACACCGGCTGGTTCGGCCACGGCACCGCGGGAAACGGCGGACCACGCCCCGGATGCGGCCGGTACGTCATACCAGGCAAGCGGTAGCGGATCAACCACGACGGAGGCGAAGGCCACCGGCGGCGCGCAAAAGGTCGGTGAAGCCGCCCCGGCTGGCCTCTCCCGTCTCTCCTGGCCAGTAGAAGGAGAGGTAGCACGCAATTATGGTTATGGCTTTGTCCCTGCCTACGGAGACTACCGCTTCCACCCGGGCCTGGATCTGACGGCGCCGTCGGGCACGCCGGTTGTTGCCGCGGCAGACGGGCAGATCAAGGAAGTAGCTTATGATGAGAGCCACCGCTGGCAGGTGGTACTGACGCACGGCGCCGGTTGGGAAACGGTTTACCTGGAGCTGGCGCGGGTCGAAGATCTGGCGGCAGGCTCTTGGGTAAGGGCGGGGACGAAGCTGGGCCATCTGGGCGAGCCCGGCCGGGGTGCCGAGACCCCGATACCCCACCTGCATTTTGAGCTGCGCCACCAGGGCGAAGCGCGTAACCCCCTCGAATTCCTGCGGTAACCGTTTCTCTGTAGCCAGGCCCGCGCTTGAGCAAAGATCACGCCGCGCCCCGAGGCCCCGCGCCTCGGAGGCGCGGCTGGTCTTTTTCGAGGCCTCCTTTCATATAAGTTGATTAGCGAGACCGATCTAGAGGAGGCCCCCCTATGCAAGAGCACATCCGCAACCGGGTGTTGCAGATCGCCAATTACGTGGTGGCCTCTGCCGCGACGGTACGTCAAGCGGCCGGGGTATACGGGGTAAGCAAAAGTACCGTCCACAAAGACATCACCGAAAGGCTCCCGGAGATCGATGAAGAGTTGGCGGCGCAGGTGCGGCGCATTCTGGACCTCAACAAGGCGGAGCGCCACATCCGGGGTGGAGAGGCTACGCGCAAGAAATACCGCGGCGGCGAAGATTAGAGAAGTATTTGGCGGCAGGAGACAAGCTATCCGCCCGAAACGGTCTGGGGGGCCGGCATCGGTCAAGGAAAACTCCGCTTACAGGCGTTAGGGCTGGGGTGGCCTCGCCAAATCCCAGCCCGACGTTTTTCTAACTACAGGTAACCCAGTTGACGATCGATATCAAGGATGGTGTTGAGGATTTGCGAGCGTTCTTCCAGGGTGGCAGTGAGATAACGGTTGACGAGATTTTCACGTTCCCGGTGTAAAATACTTTTTTCTTGCGTGGTTACCAGCAACGGGCATTCCTCCTTCCTCACTTTGCCTATATATTTTTTTCCCTTTCAGGGTTAAGATTATACGCTTGCTGAAATGCCGCACAGGACGGCAATTTGCGACTTCTCCCTCCTGGGTTATCTCCAGTTTGCTTCTTGCCGTCTTTGGCTCCCTCGTTGGCGCAAGCCTTGCGGGCCAAATTGAGGCTTGCGCGAAATCCAATGTCTGGGGCTTAGGCCTGGGTAGGCTTGCGCGACGGCAAGGGCCACGCCCCATAGGGACTCTCGCGAAAAGCCCGGCTCACCGCGATGCTAAAAGTCTTGCGCTGGGAGCCGAAGGCCGCGCGGCAAAAACGGTGATACGCTAGCCTCGTCTTGCATTTTTATAAAACCGGGCGTATAATTATGCCAAATAGGGGGGAACTTGCGATGTCCCTCAAGGTCAAGGTCGCGGTCATTGGGGCAACCGGTTACACGGGTATCGAGTTGGTACGCCTCCTGTGGCAGCATCCGTACGTCCACCTGACGGCGCTCACTTCGCAAAGCTATGTCGACCAACCCCTTGCCCAGGTCTACCCTCACCTTCTCCCTTATTGCGGGGAGGTGTGCCGGGACCAGGGGGACGAGCAGTGGCTGGAAGCCGAGGTTATTTTCCTTGCCTTGCCGCACGGGCATGCGGCACCGCTCGTAGAGAGGGCATTGGCGGCGGGGCGCCGCATCATCGACCTGGGCGCCGACCTCCGCCTCACCGTGCCGGCCGTCTACCGGGAATGGTATCAACTGGAGCCGCCCGCGCCCGCCCTGCTGGCACAAGCCGTCTACGGGCTGCCCGAACTTTACCGGGAACAACTCCGCCAGGCCAGGGTGGTGGCCAATCCGGGCTGCTATCCCACCAGCGTCCTGCTGGCGCTGGCCCCGGCAATGCGTGCTGCGCTGGTTGAACCACAAACTATCGTTATCGATGCCAAATCGGGTGTCACCGGTGCCGGCCGAAGCCCGGGCCTGGCTACCCTATACGGCGAAGTGAACGAGGGGTTGCACCCTTACCAGGTCGCGCGGCACCGGCATACACCGGAGATCGAGCAGGAGCTAGCGAGACTCTGCGGCCAAGAAGTACTGGTCACCTTCATCCCGCACTTGGTCCCGATGAGTCGCGGCATCCTTAGCACTATCTATGCCGACCTCCGCCCCGGTGTCCGCTTCGAGGAAGTCTGGGAAACCTATCTCGCCGCTTACCGCGACGAGCCCTTCGTCCACCTCTTACCACGGGGGACCTGGCCCCACACCAAATGGGTCTATGGCAGCAATCACTGCCTGCTTGCCCTGGAGCTGGACCAAAGGACCGGCCGACTGATCATCGCCAGTGCGATCGACAACCTGGTAAAGGGGGCCTCGGGTCAGGCCGTCCAGAACCTTAACCTCATGTACGGCTGGGAGGAAACGACCGGCCTGGAGGCGATTCCGCTCTATCCCTAAATACAAAGAGGAGCGAGATGCGTGGAAAGCTACTTGCTTGACGCCGGGGTTACCGCGGCACAAGGTTTTCTTGCCGCCGGAGTGGCGGCGGGCATCAAGAAACAAGGAAAAGACCTGGCCCTTATTTACTCCCGGGCAGAAGCCACGGCGGCTGCCCTTTTTACCAGTAACCGGGTCAAGGCCGCGCCGGTTCTGGTAACGCAGGAGCACCTGCGGGAAGGTCTGGCCCAGGCGGTGGTAATTAACAGCGGCAACGCCAATGCCTGCACCGGACCGGAGGGCCTCGCCAGCGCGCGGCGAATGGCGGCGGTAACTGCGGAGGTGCTCGGCCTGAAAACGGAGCGCGTGGCCGTGGCCTCCACGGGCGTCATCGGCGTACCCCTGCCTCTGCCGGCAGTGGAGGAGGGCATCTGGCAAGCGGCGCGCGCGCTTGCCGACGATCGGGAGGCGGCACGCGATGCGGCGACCGCCATTCTGACCACCGACACGCGGCCAAAAGAGGCGTGCCTGCGGGTCCGTCTCCGCGGGCACTGGGTGACCATCGCCGGGATGGCGAAGGGCGCGGGGATGATCCACCCGCAATTGGCCACCATGCTTGCCGTTTTGGTCACGGATGCCGCCATTGAAAGGGAAGCCTTGCAGGCCGCTTTCGCCCGGGCGGTGGCCCGCACTTTTAACCAGATTACCGTGGACGGCGATACCAGTACCAACGATCTCGCCCTGTGTCTGGCCAACGGCCTAGCAGGTAACCCGCCGCTTGCCGGCGGCAGCGCGCTGGCCGCCTTTGCGGAGGCGCTGGAGCAAGTCTGTACCATTCTCGCTAGGGAACTGGTCGCCGATGCCGAGGGGGCGACAAAGACCATTACCGTCGTCGTGCGGGGCGCGGCAAGCGAAGAAGAGGCACGTTTGGCGGCACGCGCCGTCGCCCGCTCCAACTTGGTAAAGACGGCTGTTTTCGGCGCTGACGCCAACTGGGGACGCATCCTCTGTGCCCTCGGTTATTCAGGCGCCAGCTTCGACCCTTCCCGGGTAGCCATCTACCTGGAAGGGGGAGGGGAAAGAGAGCAGGTGGCGGCACACGGTTGCGGCTTGGCCTTTGACGAAGCGCGGGCACGGCGCATTCTCGAGCACGAAGAGGTGGTCTTCGTCGCCGACCTCGGAGCGGGCCGCGCCGAGGCACGGGCTTGGGGTTGCGACCTGAGCTACGACTATGTGCGCATCAACGCCGCCTACCGCACATAGGTAGCAGAAACTGGAATCTCGGGGGAGACCGGAGATGGTTCTAGGCGCAGGAGAAAAGGCAAATATCCTCATCGAGGCCTTGCCCTACATCAAGGAGTTCCACGGGAAGACGATCGTCGTCAAGTACGGCGGCCACGCGATGCTTAACGAAGAAGTCAAGCGGGCGGTCATGCAGGATATCGTCCTGATGCGCTTTGTGGGGATGCGTCCGGTGCTGGTGCACGGGGGCGGCCCGGAAATCAACCAGTTGCTGCAACGACTCGGCAAGAAATCGGAATTCGTGCAGGGCCAACGGGTTACCGACGAGGAAACGATGGAAGTCGTGGAGATGGTGCTCGTCGGCAAAGTTAACAAAGACATCGTGGCGCAGATTAATCACTACGGGGCAAGGGCGGTCGGTCTTTCCGGCAAAGATGGAGGTCTTATCACCGCACGGCGGAAGAGCGTGCAGCAGGTTGATGCCACCGGCCAGGTGGTCACCGTTGATCTCGGCTTCGTGGGCGAAGTGGAGAAGGTTAATCCGGGCATCCTGCAGACGGTGCTGGAACACGGTTACATCCCCGTGGTGGCGCCGATCGGCGTAGGGGCGGCCGGGGAGAGCCTTAATATCAACGCCGACTACGTTGCCGGAAGCCTGGCCGTGGCCCTCAACGCGGAGAAACTCGTGCTGTTAACCGACGTCGAGGGCGTATTTGCCAGCACAGAAGACAAGAATACTCTCCTATCGAGCCTCACGGCGGCCGAGGCAGAACACCTGATCAACCGCGGTGCCATCGTCGGCGGCATGATTCCCAAGGTCGAGTGTTGCCTTACCGCCTTGCGGGGCGGGGTCCGGAAGACGCACATCATCGATGGGCGCCTGCCTCACTCCATTCTGCTCGAGCTTTTCACCAATGAAGGGATCGGCACCATGGTCGTGCCCTAGTTTGCCTTTCCGGTGGCACGAGTTGCTGCCGGGTTTGGCGGCCGGTACGGTGGAAAATCTAAGGGGGCAGGCCTGGGATTCAGTCCGGACGATCTGGCAAGGTTGGGCGACCGCCACTGCCGTGCCTTGGGCAGAGGCGGGCCGGAGGCCTGGGGCGGGCGATAAAAACTCCCGCGGCCTCCGGGTGGCACGCGCGAGCCGCGGACCCGCCGCAGGAGGTTCGTGCACCGCATCGGCCCACCGGCTGGCAAGAGCCCCAAGTCCGCCCGGGCCCAAGCCCCAGACTTCGGAGCTGCGGAGGATTGAAGATGGGGAATCGCGAGATTATCGCGCGCGGCGAGCAATGCCTGATCAATGCCTACGCCCGGGCCGGCATTGTACCGGTGGAGGGGCGGGGGGTGCGCGTTTGGGATGTCGACGGCCGGGAATACTTAGACTTCGTTGCCGGGGTGGCGGTTAACGCGCTGGGCCACTGCCATCCCCGCGTGGTGGCGGCCATAACCTCCCAGGCGGCGCGGCTCATTCACTGTTCCAACCTTTACTGGATTGAGCCCCAGGTGCGCCTGGGCGAAGAACTGGTGCGTCTTACCGGCCTCGATCGCGTTTTCTTCTGCAACAGCGGTACCGAGGCTAACGAGGCGGCTCTGAAACTGGTACGCAAATATGCCTACGAGCGGGGCGAGCAGGGCCGCTATGAGATTATCGCCATGGAACACTCTTTCCACGGGCGTACCATGGGTTCATTGGCGGCCACGGCCCAAAGCAAGCTCAAGGGCGGTTTCGAACCCTTAGTGCCTGGCTTCAAGTACGTGCCCCTCAACGATCTCAGCGCCTTCGAAAGCGCGATCGGTCCGCAAACCTGCGCGGTCATTCTCGAACCGGTACAAGGGGAAGGCGGCGTTTATGTCGCGGCGGCCGACTACCTGCGGCAATTGGTCGCCCTTTGCCGCGAGCGGGGCATCCTGGTAATCTTCGATGAGGTCCAGTGCGGCATGGGACGCACCGGTCGTTGGTTTGCCTTCGAACACTATGGTGTCGTCCCTGACGTGCTCACCTTGGCCAAGGCGCTGGCGGGTGGCGTCCCCATCGGGGCGGTCCTGGCGCGCGAGGAGGTGGCGAGAGCCTTCCGCCCCGGCGACCACGGTTCCACCTTTGGCGGCAACCCCCTGGCTTGCGCCGCCGCTTTAGCCACCCTCGCCGCCATGGAGGAGGAAGGGGTGGTGGCCAACGCGGCGCGCCAGGGGGCGTATCTGCGCGCGCGCCTGGAGGAGCTGGCGGCAAGCTTCTCCTGTGTCCGGGAAGTGCGCGGCCTGGGACTGCTCTTGGGGATGGAACTGGCTTTCCCCGGGCAGGCAATAGTTGACGCTTGTCAGCAACAAGGCCTTCTGCTAAACTGTGCCGCGGGTTCTGTCCTCCGTTTCCTGCCCCCGCTCACGGTTGCCAAAGAGGAAATCGACCGGGCGGTAGAGATCCTGGCCGGTGTTCTGGCGGCAAAAGAGGCGGAAGAGGGCGGGAAACTTATGCAGGCTCCCCAAGGGTAGGGCGAGCTAAGGAGGTGAGGAAGGTGCCTCAGGCAGTACTTGCTTTGGAAGACGGAGCGGTCTACGTGGGCGAAGCCTTTGGCGCCCCAGGGCGTTCCTTTGGCGAAGTCGTTTTCAATACCGGCATGACTGGTTACCAAGAGGTTTTGACCGACCCTTCCTATGCGGGGCAGATTGTGAATATGACCTACCCCCTGATCGGTAACTACGGCCTTAATCCGGACGACGACCAGTCCTCTCGTCCCTGGGTGCGTGGTTTCGTCGTCCGCGAGGCCTGCCCGGAGCCCAGCAACTGGCGGGCCGTGGAGACCTTGCATGGTTTTCTCGCGCGCCACGGCATCATCGGCCTGGCCGGCGTGGATACGCGCGCCCTGACGCGGCGCATCCGCACTCAAGGCACGATGCGCGGCCTCCTTTCTACCCTGGCGGCAGACCTGGTCGACCCCCAGCGCCTGGTCCGGGAAGCGCGGCAAACACCGCTTGACGGGCCTGCATTGGTACCCGCGGTGAGTACGGCAACACCCTACCATCTTCCCGGCACGGGACCGCGCGTGGTGGTGCTGGATCTCGGCCTCAAGCGCAACATTCTCCGGCAACTCGTGGCCTTGAATTTCGACCTGGTGGTGGTACGCTACGATACACCCGCCGCGGAAATCCTGGCATTGGAGCCACGCGGTGTCGTCCTCTCTAACGGCCCTGGTGATCCCAAGGACGTTCCCCAGGCCGTGGCCACCGTGAAAGCGTTGATCGGGCGGTTGCCGCTTTTCGGGATCTGCCTCGGACACCAGGTCCTGGGGCTGGCCCTGGGCGGCGATACCTACAAGCTCAAGTTTGGGCACCGCGGGGCGAATCATCCGGTCAAGGACGTGCATAGCGGCCGGGTTTACATTACCTCCCAGAACCACGGCTACGCCCTCGCGGCGGAGAGCCTGCCCCCGGAAGTGGAGGTTACCCACCTTAACCTGAACGACGCCACGGTGGAGGGCATCCGCCACCGCGCGTACCCCATTTACAGTATCCAGTACCATCCGGAGGCGGGACCCGGACCGGAAGACAGCCGCTATCTGTTTGAGGACTTCGTCCGTTTCGTCAGCGGCGGGTAAAGGAGTGGGTCCAAGATGCCCAGGCGGCAAGACTTAAAGAAGGTGATGGTCCTCGGCTCCGGCCCGATCGTTATCGGCCAGGCGGCCGAATTCGATTATGCCGGGACCCAGGCGTGTAAAAGTTTGCGCGAAGAGGGCCTGGAGGTGGTCCTGCTTAACAGCAACCCGGCGACCATCATGACCGACGACCGCCTTGCCGACCGGGTCTACCTCGAACCCCTCGACCTGGAGACCGCCGCGCGCGTCATCGAAAAGGAGCGCCCCGAGGGTCTTTTGCCTACCCTTGGCGGCCAGACCGGGTTGAACCTGGCGGTGGCCCTGGCAGAGGCGGGTATTCTAGCGGCCTATAACGTGGAACTATTGGGTACGCCGCTCGCGACCATTCGACGGGCGGAAGATCGGCAGCTTTTTAAGGAAACCATGGCCGCCATCGGTGAGCCCGTTCCCCCGAGCGGCATCGCCCACGGCGTGGAGGAAGCACTCACACTGGCACAAGATTTGGGGTATCCGGTGGTAGTGCGGCCGGCCTATACCCTGGGCGGTACGGGTGGGGGGCTGGCGCGCGACGCAGCAGAGTTGGCGGCGGTGGCCCGCCGGGGGCTGGCCGCCAGCCCGGTCGGCCAGATCCTGCTGGAGAAAAGCGTTGCCGGCTGGAAAGAAATCGAGTACGAAGTGATGCGCGACGCCGCCGACAACTGCCTTACCGTATGCAATATGGAAAACCTCGACCCGATGGGTATCCACACCGGCGACAGCATCGTCGTGGCTCCTTCCCAAACCCTGAGCGATCGCGAATACCAGATGCTGCGCAGCGCGGCGCTGAAGATCGTCCGTGCCCTCGGGGTGGAAGGCGGCTGCAACATCCAGTTTGCCCTGGACCCGCAGCGCTCGCGTTACTACGTTATCGAGGTCAACCCGCGGGTGAGCCGCTCCAGTGCCCTGGCCTCCAAGGCCACCGGTTACCCCATTGCCAAGGTGGCGGCCAAGATCGCCGTGGGCCTGCGCCTGGACGAGATTGTCAATCCCGTGACCGGGAAGACCACCGCCTGCTTCGAGCCGGCACTGGACTATATGGTGGTGAAGATCCCGCGTTGGCCCTTTGACAAATTCGTTACCGCCGATCGCACGCTGGGCACCCAAATGAAGGCCACCGGCGAGGTCATGGCCATCGAGCGCACCTTTGAGGCGGCGCTAATGAAAGGGGTGCGCAGCCTGGAGATCGGTGTGCACGGGCTGCGCTACCCGGATGCCCCCCAATGGTCCGAGATGGAAGTCGAGGACCGGCTCACCCGCGCCACGGACGAGCGCCTCTTCGCCATTGCGGAGGCCTTCCGGCGCCGTTGGACGGTACGCGAAGTGCATTTGGCCACCGGCATCGACCCCTTTTTCCTGCGTAAGATCAAGGGTTTGGTGCGCTGGGAAGAGAAACTTGCGGCCGCGCCCCTAACCCCGGGCCTTTTACGGCAGGCCAAACGGCTCGGTTTTTCCGATGTGCAGCTTGCCAAAATTAGAAATACCACGCCCGAGGCCATCCGGCGGCAGCGTCTCGCCTGGGGGATCAGGCCGGTCTTTAAGATGGTCGATACCTGCGCCGCCGAGTTCGCCGCCGCCACTCCCTATTACTATTCCACCTACGAGGAAGAGGACGAGGCGCCGGCCACCATGCGGCCCAAAGTCGTGGTGCTCGGCGCGGGGCCCATTCGTATCGGCCAGGGCATCGAGTTCGATTATTGTTCTGTTCATGCGCTTTGGGGGCTGCGCGAGGCAGGCTTTGAGGCGATCATCATCAATAATAATCCGGAGACGGTAAGCACGGATTTTGATACGGCCGACCGGCTCTATTTCGAACCCCTTACTTTGGAGGACGTGCTTAATGTCATCGACCGCGAAAAACCCCTGGGTGTGGTCGTCCAGTTCGGCGGCCAGACGGCCATCAACCTCGCTCCGGGTCTCGCCGCCGCCGGGGTACCGCTCTTGGGCACGGCGATGGAGGGCATTGACGCCGCAGAGGACCGGCGCAAGTGCGCCGCGCTTCTGCGGCAGTTGGGCATCAGCCAGTCCGAGGGGGACGCAGCCACAACGGTGGCGGAGGCGCTGGCGGTTGCGGCCGGCCTGGGTTACCCGGTACTGGTGCGCCCTTCTTATGTGATCGGCGGACGCGCTATGGAGGTGGTTTCCACCCCGAAGGAGCTGGAGCAGTATATGGCGGGCGCCGTGCGCGTCTCACCCCAGTACCCGGTACTGATCGACAAGTACCTCCGCGGCCGGGAAGTCGAGGTGGATGCGGTCAGCGATGGCGAAAGCGTATTCCTTCCAGCCATTTTCGAGCACGTGGAACGGGCGGGGGTTCACTCCGGCGACAGTATCGCTTTTTTGCCGCCCCAAACGCTAACGGCTGAAGAAATCGCCCAGATCGTTGACGCCACCCAGCGGATCGGTCGGGGGCTAGGTGTGGTCGGCCTTCTCAACGTTCAGTATGCCGTAAGTCAGGGCCGTGCCTTTGTCTTGGAAGTGAATCCGCGTGCCTCGCGGACGGTACCCATCGTCAGCAAGGTCACAGGTGTACCTCTGGTCAAACTGGCGACTCTGGTGGTTCTCGGTAAATCACTTAGAGAACTGGGTTATCCTTCTGGTCTGGCCCCTGCGCCGCCGCAAGTGGCGGTGAAAGCACCGGTCTTTTCCTTCGGCAAGCTGCCCCTGGCTGAACTGGCCCTGGGTCCGGAAATGAAGTCCACCGGCGAGGTCCTGGGTCTGGACTACCGGGCCGCGGCGGCGCTGGCCAAAGCCTTTGCGGCCGCCGGCCTAGGGGCAAGACGGCCGCTTGCGCGGCAAGACGCCGTGCTTCTTGCCGTGGCCGACCGCGATAAGGAACAAGCCCTGCCGCTGGCGCGGTCTTTTCGGGATCTTGGCTTCACCCTTTGGGCCACGCCCGGTACCGCCGCCTTTCTCGCGCGCCGGGGAATTGAGACCCTGGTCTGGCCCTGGGAGGAGCTCAACGGCGAACTGCCCCGTGGCGTGGTCCTTGTGGTGAATACGCCGACCAGGGGCCGCATGCCGTCGCGGCGGGGCTTTGCCCTGCGCCAACTGGCGCGCGAGCGGGGTGTGGGCCTGCTCACGTCACTGGACACTGCCTGCGCCCTAGCCTGGACGTTGGCCCATGACCGGCCGGAAAGACGCGCCTGTTTGCCCCTGGATGTTTATCTGGGAGCGGCCCGGTCGTCGGTGGGAGAACGCGCGGTTGCGGGAGCAGTACCCGGCCCTGGCAGAAGCTGCGGCTGAGAAGAGTGGATCGCTGCGGGGTCCACCGGCTTGCAGTCGCGCAAGCCTACCCGGGCCTAACCCCCAGAAACTGGATTCCGGAGGAGACGAGCGTGGCGCCTTACCTGGATTCTTCTTTAGCTCAGGCCCTGCGGGGCCGCGATTTCCTCTGTTTACGCGACTTGAGTAATGAGGAGCTGGCCCTGGTGCTTGAAGTGGCGGCAGACCTCAAGGCGCGGCAAAAACGGGGGGTGCCCCACCGGTGGCTTGCCGGTAAGACCTTGGGGATGATTTTTCAGAAAGCCTCCACCAGGACCCGGGTCTCCTTTGAGGTCGGGATGTACCAACTGGGCGGGCAGGCTCTATTCCTATCGGCCCGCGACCTGCAACTCGGCCGCGGCGAAACCATTGCCGATACCGCCCGCGTTCTTTCGCGCTACCTGGACGGCCTGATGATCCGCACCTATGCACAGGAAGAGGCGGAAGAACTGGCACGGTACGCCTCCGTGCCCGTCATCAACGGCCTGACCGACTTGCTCCACCCCTGCCAGGCGCTGGCGGATCTCTTCACCATCAAGGAGCGCCTAGGCCGGCTGGCGGGGGTCAAACTGGCCTATCTCGGCGACGGCAATAATGTGGCGCATTCGCTCCTCTTGGGCGGGGCCAAGGTCGGTCTGGATGTTTGGGTGGCTTCCCCGCCGGACTATGCGCCGCGGCCGGAGATTGTTGCCGCGGCCGAAGAGCTGGCGGCAGCAACCGGGGCACGCATCACCGTCACCAGTGACCCGGCGGTGGCGGCGGCCGACGCCGACGTGCTCTACACCGACGTCTGGGCAAGTATGGGCCAGGAGGAGGAACAAGAGATACGAAGGCGTGTGCTTGCACCGTACCGCCTCGACTCCTCCATCGTTGCCCTGGCAAAACCAGACGTCCTGGTGATGCACTGCCTGCCGGCGCATCGTGGCGAAGAAATCAGCGACGCGGTCATCGACGGGCCGCATGCCGTGGTTTTTGACCAGGCAGAAAACCGCCTGCACACCCAAAAGGCGCTCTTGTTGCTGCTGCTGTACGAGGGCAGAAGTAACCCGGCTTGAAGGAAATTAACAGGGCAAAAGGAAGGAAGATGCGCCATGATCAAGAAGGTCGTCCTGGCCTACTCAGGCGGCCTGGATACCTCCATCATCATCCCCTGGCTTAAGGAGAACTACGGCTGCGAAGTTATCGCCTTTACCGCCGATCTCGGTCAGGGGGAGGAACTGGAAGGCCTGGAGGAAAAGGCACTGCGAAGCGGGGCGAGCAAAGTTTATCTTGAAGACTTGCGGCGCGAGTTCGTCGAAGACTTCATCTTCCCCACGCTCAAGGCGGGGGCAATTTACGAAGGGAAGTACCTGCTCGGCACCTCCTTTGCCCGGCCGCTGATCGCGAAGAAGCTGGTCGAGGTGGCGGAGAGGGAAGGGGCGGAGGCGGTGGCCCATGGTGCCACGGGCAAGGGCAACGATCAGGTACGTTTTGAGCTGGCGGTAAAGGCCCTCAACCCGGATTTGCAGGTGATCGCCCCCTGGCGTCTGTGGACCATCCGCTCGCGGGAAGAGGCCATAGACTACGCGCGGGCGCGGGGCATTCCCGTGCCGG
>JACIYD010000199.1 GCA_014360105.1 Clostridia bacterium | reverse complement strand
CCCGGATCAAAGGTGAAACTTCCTCGGGCAAAGAGACCGGCGGTTCGGCCGCAGCAGCCGGCCCTGGCTCAGGCTTTTCTTCTTTCCCCGGAACTACTTTTTTTTTGCCGGTTTCCCCTTTGTTTTCTTCCTTCTCCTCCTTGTCTTCCACTTCTTCCTCAACGAAAAGAAACCTTTCCAGGCTTGCCTTTAAACGCGGTTTCCAGGTCACCAACCGCCGCCCCAACGAACCACCCGTTTCCACCAGAGAAATACTGGTCACAAGCAACAGGGAGACCAGGCTTAGGGCCACGAGGATAATATAAGTACCGAGGTGACCGAATACCTTGACCAAGGCCAGCACCAGGACGGCTCCCAGCGCACCGCCGCCCTGGCCGGCAAGGCCTTGAATCAACGGGTTCCAGTTTACCCAAGGGAGGTGGAGGGAAGTCAGCATAATCAGGAAAGCGAGGGTAAGGCCCCAGTCCCGGCCGGTGAGCACAAAGTATTGGCGCTCGCGCATCACCTTAATCCCGGCCAAGCCGATGAGCAGGGGGACCGCATAGCGACCCTGGCCGGTGAGGCTGCGCAGTGCCTCGGCGAGGAAATGACCGGTTGCCCCGAGGCGATAGGTACCCCAGAATGGTTTATTACCGCCAAAAATGAGGCTTGCCATGGTTAGGACGGCCAGAGTGAGCAAAAGAAGTCCGGCGATTTCGTATTTCCGGCTGCTTACTACCGGCTGCGGTTTTTCTTTAGGAGCAGCCACCGCTCTTCACCTCGCCCTCCGGGGCAAACGGATCCTTTAGCCCGCAACTTTTGCCAGGGCCAAAACCAGCACGCCTGCAGCCCAGCAATAAAACGAAAAATAGTGAAGGCCACCGCGCTGCAAGAGACCGAGAAAAAACCTGATGGCCAGATAACCGCTTACCGCCGCCACCGCGGTCGCCAGCCAATAAGACCAAGGCACCGGCGAAGAAAAGGCGTGGCCGTGCCAGAGATCCTTGGCTTCCCAGAAAGTAGCCGCCAGAATCGCGGGAATGGAAAGCAAGAACGAGTAGCGGGCTGCCGTGCGGCGTTCCAGCCCGCGCAGCAGGGCAAAGGCAATGGTCGCACCGGAACGGGAAAGGCCGGGGGTGATGGCCAGGCCCTGACCAAAGCCAATCGCCAGGGCGTCCCAAGCACTGGTGGTGGCCACGTCCTTACGTCCGGGCGCGGCACGGCCCGCCCACCAGAGGAGCAACCCGGTGAACAACAGGGCGAGACCGACCACCACAAGGGATTCAAAGGCCGCGCGGAAAACCGGTTCGAGAAGAATCCCCATCAGCCCGGTGGGAATCATACCCAGGAAGAGCAGAACTACCATCTTGTGCCACGGGTGCCGTAGCAAGTCCACAACGTCTTGCCAGAATGCCCCGATGACGGCGATTAGCGTGCCGCAATGGGTTAGTACCTCAAAGAGCAGACCGGGCGTGCTAATCCCTAGCAAGTGCTGAAAAATGACCAAATGCCCCGAGCTGCTGATGGGCAGGAATTCCGTTAGGCCCTGAACCAGGCCGAGGATAACCGCCTCCCCCGCTCCCACAGTACCACTCCCCTTATCCCGCCAAATAGTCTAAACAAGCCGAACTCGACCCGCTTACCGCCCGGATCCAGCAAGGCCGAGCAGCGCGGCACCGTCCGCTGCCAGGTCCACCAGATGCGTACACCCGGTTTTACCGCCCAGGAGGACGGCCAGCTCACGTCGGTCTTCCTGCGCCAGCCGGCGCCCAACCAGGCCTTGTACCGCGTTGGCCGCCTGGTGACATACCCGATCAGGTACGCGGATAATATGTGCTTCCGCCGCAGCGACCGTGCCCGCCCCGGCGTCTAGAGCCATTTCCAAGGTCAACTCGTGGAAGGAGTCCATCATCGTGCCCGTAACAAACCAGCGCTCTCCCAGATGGAGGCGGCTCGTGCGCAGGCGCATGAACAAGCAACCATCGCGCACCTGGTTGCCCACGTAGACCCCCCATGGCTGAAGGAATTCCAGAGGATGGCTGTAATAGATGCAACTGCCTGCAAACTTTTCGGCAAAGAACTGCTCATACTCTTTCTCCGAGGCAAAGCCTCTTTCCCCGGCTACACAATACTCTGCCTGGATGAGGGCCTTGATGCCTTCGAGGAATAGCTCAGGCCAGAGAGCGTCTTCCGTCCAGGAACGCAAGGCCTGGCGGAACTGCTTTCCTGCTCCCAGATAAGCGGTTAACCCCTGCAATTCCGGCAGTTCCTTCCTGCCGCTTGCCTGTCTTCCGCTCTCTCGGTGCGAGACCGCCTCGGCATACCGCACGCGGAAGTCCGCTGTGCCCACGGTCATCATTACGGCGCGCTCGGTAAAGGTATCAAGGTAATGGACGCGGACCTGCAACTCAGGCGCTGCCGCTTGCCATAACCCCACCATCAAGTGACGATGACAGAGCTCGCACCATGTCTTTTCTCCGGTACCCCCGGCGGCGCAGCCGGTCATGTTTTTTCCCTCCCAATCCGGTAACGGCATCTCCTACGCCGGCGGGGCTTCTCCCGGAAATAGGGAAAACTCTTCCCGCCTGGCTAGCGTGCCGGCTCCCAGTGCTCGTTAGCCTTATTCTTGGCCGTGATGACCCAAGACTCCTGCTTTTTTTCTAAAACGTATTCCCAGGCCCACGGCTCGCCGTAGGGAGCAACGAGCAAGACGGCCCGATCCTGCGAGAAATCCTTCATTCCCGCCAGGTACCTGCCCGGCTCTTCACCGAAAACGTAACCCTCGGCGGCGGCCAGGGCCGCAAGCGGCTCGTCGACTTCCTCCCCGAAAGCAAAGTAGCGCGCCTGATCATGGCTTACCTTCCATTCCCCTGCCTCCCGCCGCATCCCGAGTTCGGCAAAGAACTCGGAGGCGGCGAAACCGTAGAGCACTACGGCCCTCCCGTCCCAGATTTGTTCCACCGAGAGCACAATTTCGCCTGGGCCCTCACCCACCTTGAGGCCCTGCCGCTCCATATAGGCTTTGGCGGCCGCGAGGATCTTTTCCCGCTCCTGCTCCTCTTGCCGGTCTAGGGCGCTCCCAGGAGACGCGGCAGGAGTCTGTACCGGCGTCCCGGGGGTTTGCAGGGTGGCCGGCGGCGCTTCTGCGGAGGAGGAGCGCTCCGGTGCCGGCCGACAACCGGCAGCCAGCAAGAGAATAAGGACTAAGGAGATCAAGCGTAGCATTGCCTCAGGCCCCCTTACTAAACCATATTTTGCCATACAACGTTTCAGACGTAAAGAGGGCGCCAAAAGTTCCTGCGCATCTCTTACATGTTTATGCCTTTCCCAACAAACACTAAAACAAAAGGAAGGAAGAGGAACGATGGAGAGGGACCTGTCCCCCAGGCAACCGGTACCACCCTTTACACCAGAAACGGTACCCCCCTTGCCGCAAGAGCCGGTCCCGCCGCCGGCACCGCGGCGAGTCACCGGCACACTGAAACTGGACCATTTAAAGGAACTGGGGCAAACCCAGGTGGCGGACTTTCAAAGCAATATCTTTGCCCTTCCCATAGTGGGGCAAATCGAGGGCCACCTGGTAATGCCGCCGCAGAACAAAACGACAAAATATGAGCATATCATTCCCCAACTGGTCGCCATCGAGCAAAACCCGGCCGTCGAAGGCTTATTACTCGTTCTGAACACCGTTGGAGGGGACGTCGAGGCGGGCCTAGCCATCGCCGAGATGGTGGCCAGCCTTTCTAAACCCAAGGTCTCTCTGGTTTTGGGGGGCGGGCATAGCATCGGCGTTCCGGTGGCGGTAGCCGCGGATTATTCCTTCATTGCCGAAACGGCAACCATGACCGTTCACCCCATAAGGCTCACCGGCCTGGTGATCGGCGTTCCCCAGACGTTCGACTACCTCGATAAAATGCAGGATCGCG
>JACIYD010000198.1 GCA_014360105.1 Clostridia bacterium | reverse complement strand
GGTGGTATTTCCGGCAAGGGGGGAGAGCCTGAGCCTGGGCTAAGGCCGTGGGAATCAATCCGCACGGGCCTCGTCGCTTTTCTCCCCTGGTAATTTGTGTTATACTTACCGCCGGAGGGGGTCAGCATGAAGAAGGAAATTCCCGTAGACATGGCCTACCGTCTGATTAACCACGGCTGCGTGCTCCTGGTCACCGCCGCCCACCGTGATCGCACGAACGTGATGACGCTGGCGTGGCAGACGCCGCTCTCGGTGCGGCCGCCGCTCGTCGGTATTTGCGTGGCCATGCCGCACCTTACCCACGAGCTCATTGCGGCCAGCGAGGAATTTGCCCTGAACGTACCCGGTGCCGGCCTGCTTGCCGCGGTACGTGTCTGCGGCCGGCTTTCCGGCCGCGAACACGACAAGTTCAAGGAGGCGGGCCTCACGCCCGTTGCCGGGAAGAAAGTGCGCGCGCCTTTGATTGCCGAATGCCTGGCCCACATTGAGTGCGGCGTGGTGGCGCTGCACAAGGCCGGCGACCATACTTTCTTTGTCGGCGAAGTGCTGGCGGCGAGCGCGGAAGAGGAGCTTTTCTCCGACCACTGGGCGGAACGCCCGGAGGCGGCCACGATCCATCATTTGGGCGGCGACTGGTACTACTTCAGCGGCCCGCGGGAAGGTCGCCAAGATGGAGATTAATCTGGAAGCGGCGAGAACCAAGGCGCTGGCCGACTTCGCCGCCCGCGACCCGGAAGCGCTGGCCGCGAACGCCGGCGCCGCGCTGGAGGCGCCGGGCAGGATGGCGTTTGCCTATTTCGGCCGCGCGGTTGCGGTTTGCCATCCCGGCGGCGAGGCTTTCTGGGAAGGAGGGGAGGCCCTGCCCCCGCGGGAGCAGGTGCTGCTCCTCCATTATCTTTGCCGGGCCACGGGCACGGCGCCCGCTGGCGAGTGGATAAGTTTTGCCCAGGTGCCCGGCGGCGCCATTTACGTAGGGCCGTTTCGCCAGCGGTGCGTCGTACCCCTGGTGCGACGCTTCGGCGGGGCGCCCCACGTTTTGGCCCGGGCGGCGGCCGTCCTCGGGGGGCAGCCGCTGGCCCTGGGTGATGTTGCCTTTGCCCTACCCGCTTTGCCGCGCGTGCCGCTGGCTGTTGTCTTCTGGCGGGGCGACGAGGAATTCCCACCGAACGCCAGCCTGCTCTTCGACCGTGCGGTCCCGAATTACCTTTCGGCGGAAGACTGCGTGGTTCTTGCTCAGATGGCGGTAAAGTACCTCGGGCTGGCGGCGCAGGGTGCGGGTTAGCGAAAAGGGGGATGCAGAGCGGCAAAGATGTGGCAGGTATTGGAAATTAGCACGCGCGCGCGTGAGGAACTGGTGGACGTAACCGACCGGGTCGAGGAATTGGTGCGGGCGGCCGGGGTGGCGGAGGGAGTGTGTTACCTCTACGTGCCGCATACCACCGCCGCCGTAACGGTAAACGAAAACGCCGACCCGGACGTGCGGCGGGACATCCTTGCCACCCTGGCCGGGCTGGTGCCGCGCGGGGCGGCTTATCACCACCGCGAAGGGAACGCGGATGCCCACGTCAAGGCCTCCCTTGTGGGCTCGAGCCAGGTGCTTCCCGTACGGCAGGGACGCCTGGCACTGGGCACCTGGCAGGGCGTTTTCTTTTGCGAGTTCGACGGCCCGCGCCGCCGGCGGCTGTTGGTGGGGGTGCGGTGAAGCGGGCAGTCAGCCTGAGCCTCGGCACTTCGCGCCGTAACTTCTCCACCCGGCTGGAAATCTTCGGGGAGGAAGTGGAAGTAAGGCGGATCGGCTGCGATGGCGACCTGCGGCAACTGGCCTCCCTTCTTCGCCATTTCGACGGCCGGGTCCAGGCCCTGGGCCTGGGCGGGATGAACTTTGCCTACCGCGTGGGCGCGCGGGCCTATGCCGTGGCCCAGGCGGCGGCCCTGCGGCGGCTGGTACGGCGGACGCCGCTGGTCGACGGCTCCCTGCTGAAAGATACGGTGGAGCGCCGGCTGGTGGTTTACCTGGCGCACGAGTACGGCCTGGATTGGCCCTCCCTCCGGGTACTGGTGGTCTCGGCCCTGGACCGGTTTGGTCTCACGGAGGCACTCGTCCGCGAGGGCGCAGCGGTGGTGATCGGCGATGCGCTTTTCGGTCTGCGACTGCCGCTCCTCTTTTCTTCCCTGCAGGGGTTTGCTCTTGCCGCCCGCCTTTTGCTCCCTCTCTTGCGCCGCCTCCCGCTTACCTGGTTTTATCCCACCGGAGCGAAGCAGGATAGGCCCGGCAACAGCCGCGCACCCGTGTATCGCCGCGTCCAGGTAATTGCCGGTGATTTCCATTTTCTCTGGCGTTACCTGCCGGCCGACCTGGCGGGCAAGGGGGTCATAGCGAGCAGCCTTTGGCCGGAAGAGTGCGCGCTGCTGCGAACCCGCGGAGCGGCCTGGGTGGCGACACCGCTGCCTGCGGTTGAGGGCCGCTCTTGGGCGGCAAACATCTGGGAAGCGGCCCTCACCGCGGCGGTGGGCCGCACCCGGTTGGAGGGCTGGGGGGAAGAGGTCTTGTGGTCCCGGCTTCAGGAGGCTGGTCTGCGACCGAGGATGGAGGTCTTCCATGGAAAAACGGGTAGGTGATCTGGGGGAGTTCGGCCTGCTGGACCGTCTCTTTACCCTGGTCCGCCGGGCAGAGATACCCGTGGGCCTGGGGGACGACGCGGCGGTGCTCACCGTCTCTCCGGGCCGGTGGCTCTTGGTCACCACGGATACGCTGGTCGAAGAGGTGCATTTCCGCCGTGCCTGGGCAAGTGCCTGGCAGGTGGGTTATAAGGCCCTGGCGGTCAACTTAAGTGACATTGCCGCCATGGGGGGAACACCGACTTATGCCCTCATTTCGCTGGCCGTGCCGGGCTCTCTTTCTCTGTCCTGGGTAGAGGATTTATACCGCGGGCTGGAGGCCTGCGCGGCCCAATGGGGTGTGCGCATCGTGGGCGGTGACACCGTAGCCGCCGCCAGCATCTGTCTCACCGTGGTGCTCTTGGGTGAATGCGAGGCGGGCCGCGTGCGCACACGAGGCGACGGCCGCGCGGGGGATCTTCTACTGGTCACCGGCGAGCTCGGCGCCGCCGGTGCCGGGCTGGAGGAGCTTTCCGCGCCGGCCGCCGCCTGCCCTCCGGCGGCCCGTGCCCGGGTGGTGGCCCGCCATCTTCTGCCCACGCCGCGGCTGGCGGAAGGGCGACTTTTGGCGGCGCACCCGGCCGTGGGGGCGGTAATCGACTTAAGCGACGGTCTGGCCCAGGGGGTGCGGGAAATCGCCCGGGCGAGCGCGGTGGGGGCGGAGATTTGGAGTGAAAGCCTGCCGCTTGCGCTTGCCACCAAGGAGGTGGCGGCGGCCCACGGTCAGGATCCCCTGGCTTGGGCCCTTTACGGCGGCGAGGACTACGAGCTGCTCTTCAGCGTGCGGCCGAGTGCGGTTGCGGCGGTGCGGGAAGAATTGGACCGCGCCTGCGGCACCCCGGTTCGGGTCATCGGCTGTCTCCTGCCGCCGGAAGCCGGTCTTTTGGTAGAGCGGGCAGGGGAACGAGTCCCGCTTGCGCGCGGCGGCTATGATCATTTCCTGCAGCCCGGCAAAAATTATGGCTAAGTCATGGTACCTGGTGATATAATAGAAACCATGGAGGTGGGGTTGATTGGTCATGGCCGAAAGTCGCGCCCGGCTCAAGGAAAGCCACGAAACAAGGGACACCTCCGAGCGCGCTGCGATACCGACGGCCGGACGGCAAGAGCGGGGCAAGCTTAGCGCGCGGGAACGCCTTGCGTTTTTGCTCGACCCGGGTACCTTCGTGGAAATCGACCGGTGCGTCACCCACCGCTGCCGCAACTTTGGAATGGCCGAGGTGGAAATCCCGGGGGACGGGGTGGTTACCGGTTA
>JACIYD010000197.1 GCA_014360105.1 Clostridia bacterium | reverse complement strand
CGCGCGCCGCCTGGATAATGGTGATCCCCTTCGGTACGGTGAGTTTGCGCCCGTTAATGGTAAGGTGAACGGCGAGGCCGCTCTCGAGCGGTTCGTCCTGCGAGGTGGGCGCGTGTCTCTGTTCTGCTGTCCGTCCCAGCCGTTCCTCGGTCATGGCGAAGCCCCCTGGTCTATCCCCAGTTGGTTCCTTGCGGTCTTGGCTCCTGCGAAAAGGCCCGCCCCTAGCAATTTCCTGCCTTCCTTGTGGGGCGGCTCCCCATGGAGTGCTCCCTCGTTGGCGTGCGCCGCGCGGGCCGAATTGGGGCCGCGCCGGGTGCCCTCTATGATGGGGCTAGCCCTCGCCGGTTCCGCTTGCCGCCGGGCCGTGGGCAGCGCCACCCCGCCCGTTCAGGGCGCAAACGCGCGCCGGGCAGAAGCGGCCCTCAATATGGGCCAGGTATTCCTGGCGGAAATAGCGCAGCGTGCTCAGCACGGGATTGGGCGCCGTCTGGCCCAGGCCGCAGAGTGAGGTATCCTTCATTACTTGGGCTAGCTCTTCCATCTTGTTGAGGTCCTCGCTGCCCGCGCGGCCGGTGGTGATGCGGTCCAGGATTTCCAAAAGGCGCAAAGTGCCTTCACGGCACGGGGTGCATTTCCCGCAGGATTCGTTACGGTTAAACGCCGTGAAAAAGCGGGCGAGGTCGACCATACAGGTGGTGTCGTCCAGGACCACCAGGCCGCCCGAACCCATCATCGCCCCGGCCTCGCTGAGGGCGTCGTAGTCTATGGGGGTATCCAGGGCGGCGGCGGGAAGGCAGCCGCCGGAGGGCCCGCCGATCTGCACCGCCTTGAAGCGCCGGCCGTCCGCCATGCCCCCGCCGAGGCCGAAGACGACCTGCCGCAAGGTCGTCCCCATGGGTACCTCGACCAGACCGCTCCGCACCGCTTTGCCGGTCAGAGCGAAGATTTTTGTCCCCCGGCTGCCCGCCGTGCCCAGGGCGGCATACCAGGCCGGGCCGTGCTCAATAATGAGGGGCACATTGGCCCAGGTTTCGACGTTATTGATATTCGTGGGGTATCCCCAGAGGCCGCGCTGGGCGGGGAAAGGGGGCCGCGGCCGCGGCATGCCCCTCTTTCCTTCTATGGAGCTCATGAGAGCCGTTTCTTCGCCGCAAACGAAGGCGCCGGCTCCTTCCTTGATCTTCAAGTGCAGGCTGAAACCGCTGCCGAGGATGTTCTCCCCAAGGAGGCCGTATTTGCTTGCCTGAGTCAGAGCGATTTTAAGGCGGCGTACGGCCAGGGGATATTCCGCCCGCACGTAAATATAGCCGCGGCTGGCACCGATGGCGTAGGCGCCGATGAGCATGCCTTCGAGCACCGCGTGGGGGTCGCCCTCAAGCAGGCTGCGATCCATAAATGCGCCGGGGTCGCCCTCGTCCGCGTTACAGACGACGAATTTTTGCTCCCCTTTGGCCCGGCGGGCGAATTCCCATTTGAGGCCGGTGGGGAAGCCGGCGCCGCCGCGGCCGCGCAGGCCGGATTTTTTCACCAGGTCGATAACGGCCTCGGGGGTCATCTCCAGCGCCTTCAGCCAGGCGCCGTAGCCGCCGCTGGCCAGGTATTCTTCGATCTTTTCGGGGTTAATGAAGCCGCACCGACGAAGGATGCGGCGCTGTTGGCCGCGGTAGAAATCCATTTCCGGGAAGGGACGGCCTTCCTCGGGGATGCGGCCGACGACCCATTCCTCCACCGGGCGGTGGTGGCGCACGTGCTCCTCGAGGATGCGCGGCACCATGGCCGGTGTTACCCGGCCGTAGCTCACCCGGGGCTCTCCGGGAAGAACGACGTCCAGCAGAACCTCTCGGTCGTCCAGGCCGATGCAGCCGACGGGTTTGAGCGACACCGGGAGGTTGTGCTCCTGCAGGTAGCGGCGCACCGCCCGCCAGACCTCGCCTGCTCCGGCAGCCAGGCCGCAGGTACCCATGCCCACGGTAACCTGGACACCAGCGTCTGGTTTTTGCGCCATAAGTGCCTGGCGCTTGGCCGCCAGTTCCTCCCGGGTCAGAGGTTTCGCCTCCCTGTCTCAGGTGTGCTTTCGCGCCGTCTTTTAGGGTAACCCTGGGACACGAGAGGTATACCGTGTCGCCGGGCAGGTGCGGTGCTGCACTGCGGACGAGAAAGGTGCTATAATGTTGACAGAGGGGGTGCCCACAGGTGGAAGTGTGCTTAGAAGCAGGAGAGATTTCCCTTACCTTTACACTCAACCAAACGGCCACGGCAGGGAAAATTTGGGAAGCACTTCCCTTTGAGGCGCGGGCCAATACCTGGGGCGAGGAAATCTATTTCTCCATCCCGGTAGAGGCCGGGGATGAGGCGCCGCAAGAGCTGGTGGCTGCGGGGGACGTCGCCTACTGGCCGCCGGGCCGGGCCCTTTGCCTCTTCTACGGCCCCACGCCAGTTTCCGCCCCCGGCGAGATTCGCCCCTACAGCCCGGTAACCGTGGTAGGAAAGGTGCTGGGCGACCCAAAGGTACTGCAGGCGATCGGTGATGGCATGAGGGTAAGATTACGCAGGGCAAGCGGTTAGCAACTCCGCGGTCGACGGCAGTCTCCGCCTGCTGGTCCACATTCCGCCCTACGGGTGGCGGCATCACGCCCAGAAAGCAAAGCAACCTACTTCACTTTTTTCTGTCACCTGGGTCCACCGGTTTGGCCCTTGATAGTTAGCTCATTGTCTCAAAAGCGGCCGAAGGCCGTGGCGACGGTGACGGCGCAGACGGCAGAGGCGCCGGCGGCAAGCAAGGCTTCGCTGCAGGCGCTCAGGGTGGCACCGGTGGTCAGAATATCGTCGACCAGCAGGACGCGGCGGTTTTCCAGGGTTACGCCGGGGACGGCGGCGAAGGCACCGGTGAGGTTAGCCAGCCGCTCGGGGCGGCGCAGGCCTACCTGCGGCAGTGTCTGACGCGTGCGGATTACCATGCTGTCGGCAAGGGAGAGGCCTCGCAGGGCGGCGAGTTCGGCAGCAAGCAGCGCGGCCTGATTAAAGGAGCGTTGCTTCTGGCGGCGGGGATGAAGGGGTACCGGCACGATGAAGTCAAAGGGCGGCAGCTCCGTGTGGAACACTGTCGCCGCGTCTTCCAAAGCCGCATTAAGCAGGTGGCCAAGGGGACGGGCAAGATAGCGCCGGCCGGCGTATTTAAAGCGGTGGATGGCCCGCCGCAGCGCGCCCTCATACGGGCCGGCCGCACGCGCCCAGAGAAAGGGTGGCCGTTCACGGCGGCAGTCACGGCAAAGGCCGGGGCGGGGCAAGAGGCGGCCGCAAACAGTACAGGGAGCGTAGCGGTATTGCCAGGCAAAAAGCTGTGTCTTGCAGGCCGGGCAGATGGGCCCGTCGGAAGCGACCCTGCCGAGGCAGAGGGGGCAGCGGCCCTCGTGCGGGTAAAGCAGCTCGCGCAGGCCCCAACAGAGTTCGCGCCAGAGATGCATCATCCGAGTGCCTCTTCTCTCGCCTTCTCAATGTTCGCAAGTCCCGGCCCGGTGGCAAGCCTCCGGCCGCGTGGCTCGCCTGGCCTTTGGCCAGGGTTTGCTCCCGCAAATCGAAGCCGCGGGAATCGGAGCAAATCACAGGCCCGCCACCCTGCAATTTTGTGCATCCGTTACGGGGCAACGCCCCATCGGGTACTCCGGAATAATTGTCGCACACAGAACATGGAGCGTACAAGAGGTTTAATGCCTGGGTTATCCCCAGTTTGCCTCTTGCGGTCTTTGGCTCCCTCGTTGGCGTGAGCCTCGCGGGCGATACTGGTGCTCGAGCTTCACCCTATAGCCAGCGCCCATGCCGGACGCTCGGCCACGGCCCACCCGCGGCAAGCCGGCCCAAGCTAAAACAAGATTGCTTCCGCAGGCCGCCTGCGCCTGCGGCTGAGCGCATGCGCCGGCTGCTATAAGCGCC
>JACIYD010000196.1 GCA_014360105.1 Clostridia bacterium | reverse complement strand
GTTGCCAAGAATAAACCGCTCCTAGAGCCTCGCGGGCCGAACTAAAACCGGCGAAAGCCCGGCGCGCCGCGATCCTGAAATTGTTGCCCTCCGCGCTAAACTGGGCTAGAATAAGGGCGGAGGGTTGGCCATGCGTCACTGGTACATCTATCTTACCATAATCGCCGTTCTTTGTGGTACCCTCTTTGCCTGGGTCTTTCTGGCGCAGGCAAAATACCGGGCCCAGGCGGCCGAAGCGCGTAAGCGCAATCTGGTCCAGGTCATTCGCACCCTGGAAGCGGAGACACAGAACCTGGAGAACGAAATCGCCGCCCTGCGCCGGCGTCTTGATACGGTGGAACAAAGACAGGGCGAGAGGGAAAACGAGCTGAGCGGTCTGGCCCGCGACCTGCAGCAGGCGAAGCTCCAGGCGGGTCTAGCGGAGGTGGAGGGTCCAGGGGTGGTCATTACGCTGGACGACAATCGCGAAGGCGCGCTCCGCGCCCAGGCGAGCAAGCCCGGCCAGTACCAACCGGAGGATTTCATCGTCCACGACAAGAACCTTCTCTACCTCGTCAACGAATTACGCCTTGCCGGAGCCGAAGCCATTGCCATTAACAATCAGCGCCTGATTGCCAGTTCCGATATTCGCTGCGTCGGCACGGCCATCCTGGTAAATGCGACCCGGCTGGTGCCGCCCTACGAAATTAGGGCCATCGGGAACGCGGAAACGCTGGCGGCAGCCGTGAGTTCCGGTCAAGAATATCCGTTTCTGAAAGGTAAAGGCTTTCCTGTAAGTCTGCAGAAACAGGAAAGGATCACCGTGCCCGCCTTCCGCGGCACCTTGGTAACCGCCCACCTTTGGTCGGCAGGGGAGCTTCCGACGGAAGAGGCGTCTGGGTTCCTGCAGCGAGAAGCGGAGGCGAGCGAGGAGTGAGGCGTGGCATGCCAAAAAGCGGGGCCCTGCGCTGGCAGGTGCCCTTTGCCGCCGTCCTCCTAGTCCTGGGGATGATGCTTTCGGTTCAGTTCAAGACCCAACAGACGCTCAGTACCGCCCTGGAATACCAGAGTACGGAAGACCTGGTGGCGATGTGGCGTGAATTGAACACCAAGCGCGATCGCCTGCGCCAGGAAATCGGCGAACTGCGCGCCAAAGAGGCCACGCTGGCCGAGCAATCGGCCCAAGGTCGGAGTACCAGAGAGAATCTCGAGCGTGACCTGCAAAGGCTAAAGGCCGCAAGCGGCCTGGCACCGGTCCGGGGGCCGGGTATTACCGTAACCTTCGCCGGCGAAACGCCACTTTTACATTACGACCTGGTTGATCTGGTAAACGAACTTTGGGCGAGCGGCGCCGAGGCGATTGCCATAAACGAACGCCGCCTCACGGCGCGCTCGGCTATCGGTGAGGTGCGGCGCGGCGAAAACTATTCGCTCACCCTTGACGGCCAACTTCTCGTTTATCCGATCGTCGTCAAGGCGGTGGGCGATCCCGATACCCTGGAAAAAGGCTTGACTTTTACCGGCGGCCTGGTGGACAACTTCAACACGCTTTATGCCATCTATCCCCGCATCCAGAAGCACGAAGAACTCACTGTACCGGGGGCGCTACCGGCACCCTGGAACTACGGTCAAATAAAGGGCGCGGGCACGACAAAGAAGCCCCAAACTTAAGAACGCGGCCGGGTATAGATAACCACGTGGCGCTGGCAGTTCTCAACCAGGCAGGCGCGGCACTGATTATCGGCAACCTCCGGGTCAAGGGGCTCGAGCCGCACCTCAAAGCCGAGCTCTTCGTACAGGCGCGCATATTCGCCCGCTTTGGCCGCCTCCGTGGCAAACTTCCGCACCCAACCCTCCCGGGCGAGCAAGAGATCGCGTTCCGTTTCCATGGGGTACACCCCGCCCTAGCCCTCCTCGCCCGCCACCCGGGCGTCTTTTGCCGCCGTCTTCTGCCGTTTCAGCAGGGCGTAATCCATACTGTCCACCAAGGCCTGCCAACTGGCCTCGATGATGTTTTCCGAAACGCCGACGGTGCTCCAGGAACCCTCGGCGTCCTGGGATTCGATGAGCACCCTTACCTTGGCTCCCGTGCCGTCCTTTTCGTCGAGCACCCTTACCTTGTAATCGGTGAGGCGCATCCCTTTGAGTACGGGATAAAAAGATTCCAAGGCCTTGCGCAGGGCGTTGTCAAGGGCGTTCACCGGCCCGTTGCCCTCCGCCGCCGTGTGTACCACCTGGTTCCCCACGCGCACCTTGATTACCGCCACCGAAACCGAGAGATCCTGCGCCCGCTTCTCTACCAGCACCTGGAGGGTTTCCAAAACGAACGCCGGACGGTAAAGGCCCAAAGCCCGCCGCATCAAAAGTTCCAGGGAGGCCTCGGCCCCCTCGTACTGATAACCCTTGTGTTCCAGTTCCTTGACCAGCTCGATTAAGCGGCGCCCCTCGGCCGATGGTTCGATGTCCAGGCCCAACTCCCGGGCCTTGTAAACGATGTTGCTCGTCCCGGCCAGTTCGGAAACGAGAACGCGCCGCCGGTTGCCCACTTTCTCCGGCGAAATGTGCTCGTAAGTCCCGTCATGCTTGAGGATAGCGCTGACGTGCACTCCGGCCTTGTGGGCAAAAGCACCCTGGCCGACAAAGGGCTGGTTAGCCTGAGGCACCAGGTTGGCAATCTCGTTAACATAGCGCGAGACCTCGGTCAGGCGGGCCAACTGTTCCTCACTAAGGCAACAGTGCCCCATTTTCAGTTGCAGGTTGGGAATAATGGCGCAGAGGTCGGCGTTGCCGCAACGCTCGCCCAGCCCGTTGACCGTGCCCTGGACTTGCTCCACCCCGGCGCGCACGGCCGCCAAGGCGTTGGCCACCGCTACGGCGCTGTCGTTATGCGTATGGACGCCCAGCCGTACCGGTAGGACCTTTTTCACCTGGTGCACGATCTCCTCCACCTCGTGGGGGAGACTGCCACCGTTGGTATCGCATAAAACCACCCAGTCGGCACCGGCTTCGGCCGCGGCGCGTACCGTTGCCAGGGCGTAATCGGCATTGGCATGGTAGCCGTCGAAAAAGTGTTCCGCATCATAGACGACCTCAAGCCCGTAGCCTTTTAAGAAAGCAATACTCTGACGAATCATGGCCAGGTTCTCGGCAAGGGAGGTCTCCAGGGCGGTCAAGACGTGGAAGTCCCAGCTCTTGCCCACAATGGTCGCCACCGGTACCCCTGCCTCAACGATGGCCCGCAAGTTCTTATCCTGTTCCGCGGCCAAGTTGGGCCGGCGGGTGCTGCCGAAGGCGCAAAGCCGTCCCTGCCAGCGTTGCCGCCGGGCGCGGCGAAAGAACTCCTTGTCCTTGGGATTGGAGCCCGGCCAACCGCCCTCGATGTAGTCGATCCCCAGCCAGTCGAGTTTGGTCGCCACTTTTAACTTATCTTCCAGGGAAAAGCTAATACCCTCTCCCTGGCAACCGTCACGCAGGGTGGTATCGTAAAGATAGATCTTCACCGTTGCCCTTCCTCCACCACGCTTGGCGCCTTCCTTGCGGCTACATAGGGCATCAGCCCGCCCGCCCGGATGATCTCCCGAATGAATTCCGGCAAAGGCGCGGCGAGATAAGTTTCGCCGCGACTGAGGTTGGTAATCAAGCCGCTCTCGGCTACCACCTGCAAACGATCGCCCGCCTGCACCCGGCGTGCTGCCTCGGGTGATTCAAAGATGGGCAGGCCGATATTGATGGCGTTGCGGAAAAAGATGCGGGCAAATGAATGGGCCACAACGCACGCGATCCCAGCCGCCTTGAGCGCCAGTGGCGCGTGTTCCCGAGAACTGCCGCAACCAAAATTCTTTCCCGCCACGAGAATGTCGCCCGGCTGGACTTTCCGGGCGAACTCCGCGTCGGCCGGCTCCAGGCAGTGGCGGGCCAGAACCGCCGGGTCGGTAGTATTCAGGTAGCGAGCC
>JACIYD010000195.1 GCA_014360105.1 Clostridia bacterium | reverse complement strand
CGGCCATTTGGTCAACGTCGTGGACGCGCCCGCAAGCGGCAATTTTATTGTTCCGGCCGTGGTGCGCCGTGGCCCCCTGGTCATCAGCGTTTGCACCGGGGGCGCAAGCCCCTTGCTGGCCAAGTACCTGCGGCGCGAACTGGCCGCGCGTTACGGCCCCGAATATGCTGCTGTCCTGCGCCGTCTTGTCCGGCTGCGCCGCCGCCTGCAAAAAAGGATAAAAAGCGCGCGGCAGCGGCAGGCGGTTTTGCGCCGTTTGCTGGCCCAGGGGCTGTTGGATCTTCTCCGCGCCGGACGAGAGGATTTGGTGGAGGAGCGACTGAAGGAATGTATCTCATCGCCGTGGGAGTCAACCACCGCACCTCGCCGCTAGCCCTGCGGGAAAGGCTCGCCTTTTCGCCGGCCGAACTGCGGCAGGCGCTGGCCGCACTCGGCGGCGGCGAGGCCTGCCGCGGCTGTGTCATTCTCCAGACCTGCAACCGGACGGAAATCTACGCCGCCGTGACCCGGCTGGAGACCGGCGTGGCAGAGGTCACGTCTTATCTTGCCCGTAAGTGCGGCCTTCCCCCCGATGAACTGCGACCCTGTCTTTACATCTTTTCCCTTTACGAGGCCGTCGGCCATCTCTTTCGCGTGGCCGCGGGGTTAGACTCGATGATACCAGGGGAAACGGAAATCCTGGGTCAGGTGCGCGAAGCCTATAACGTCGCCCGGGAGGAGGGAGCGAGCAATAACGTGCTCAACATCCTTTTCCAGCAGGCGATCAGCGTGGGCAAGCGGGTGCGCGCTGCCACCGGGATCGACCAGAACGCCGTTTCGCTCGCCTACGCGGCCGTAACCCTGGCACGTCAGCTAATGGGTCTGCAAGGCCGCCGGGTGATGGTGGTCGGTGCCGGGAAGATGGGCACCCTCGTGGCCGGCTACCTGGGAGCCCAGGGCGCGGGGCCCGTGCTTTTGGCCAACCGCACCGGCGAAAAGGCTGCTGCCCTGGCGCAGGAGGTCGGCGGGCAGGCCGTGGTGCTGGAGGAACTGTATGACCACCTGGCCGCGGTGGACCTGGTTATCACCTGTACCGGTGCCGACGATTACGTGATCCGCCACGGCCGGGTAGAGGATGTACTGGCAGCGAGGTCGGGCCGACCACTGGTCTTCATTGACCTGGCGGTGCCGCGGGACGTGGAGCCCCAGGTGGGGCAGTTGCCGGGCGTTTCACTATACAATATCGACGACCTCGACCGGTTGGTGACCGAA
This sequence comes from Clostridia bacterium, assembly GCA_014360105.1. Lineage (GTDB taxonomy): Bacteria > Bacillota > DSM-521 > Neomoorellales > SLTJ01 > JACIYD01. Next base: position 2,689 of record JACIYD010000195.1, on the reverse strand, counting down.
AACCTGGAGCGCCGCCAAGCGCTGGCTCAAGAAGCGGAAGCGTTGGTTGCGCAGGAGGTCGCCTCCTTCCTTCGGCGGCTGAGCACGCTTTCCGTCGTACCGACCATCGCCGCCCTTAAGGAAAGGGGCGAAGAGATTAAACAGGCGGCGCTGCGGCGGGCTTTCAACCGCCTCGGCCCCCTGGGCCCCCGGGAAAAAAGGGTCATTACCGCCCTTGCCAATTCCATCGTTAATCAGCTCCTGCACCAGCCGGTCATTAACCTCAAGCATTACGCTTCCCTCCCTGAGGGGCACTGCTATGCCGAAATCCTGCAAAAGCTGTTTGGCCTCGAGGTCAAGACCTCCGAGGCAAGCCTTTTGGCGCAGCCGCGGGACGATAGCTCCGGAGGGGCGGCAGGGGGAAGCGCGGCAGGCGACGGCCTTGGTCAAGGACGGCACGAGCGATGCGGCGCAAGGTGAACTTGGGCACCAGAGGCAGCGCTCTGGCGCTCTGGCAGGCAGAATGGGTCAGGGGCGAACTGGCGCGCCGGCGGCCGGACCTAGACTTCGGCCTCGTGATCGTCAAGACCAGGGGCGATAGGATCAAGGAGGTAGGCCCGGCCGGCATCGGGGAGCAGGGTCTCTTCGTCAAGGAACTGGAAGAGGCGCTGCTGGCGGGAGAGATTGATCTCGCCGTTCATAGCATGAAAGACGTGCCGGTAGCCACGGCACCGGGCCTGGTAATCGGCGCGGTGACCGAGCGGGCAGACCCGCGCGACGTACTGGTAAGCGCGGGTGGCGTGACGCTCACCGGCCTGCCGCGGGGCGCGAGGCTTGGCACGAGCAGTCTGCGCCGCAAGGCGCAGTTGTGGCATTTCCGTCCCGACCTGATACTGGAAGACCTGCGCGGCAACGTACCTACGCGGCTGGCGCGCATGCGGGAACGCGGCCTGGACGGTATCATTGTCGCCGCCGCCGGCCTGGAAAGGCTTAATCTTGCGGGCCACATTACGCAATACCTGCCCTACAGCGTTTGCCTGCCGGCGGCCGGCCAGGGAGCCATCGGCCTGGAGGTACGCCAGGACGACGAGCAGATGCTTGCCCTGGCCGCCCTGGTCAATCACCCGCCAACGGCGGCGGCAGTGACGGCCGAGCGCGCGCTGCTGGGTGCTTTGCAGGCCGGCTGCCGCCTTCCCGTAGCGGCTTTTGGTCGTTTATCCGACACGGTTCTGCACCTTGAGGGGCTGATAGCCAGCCCGGACGGGAAAACGGTGATCCGGAGTTCGCTGAGCGGTTCACCCGGCGAGGCGCGAGCAATCGGCAGGGCACTGGCGGAAGAACTGTTGCATCTCGGGGGCGAAGAAATCCTCCGCCAGGTACGCCAGCCCTGATGCGCCCGGCATGACCCTGTGAGGAGGGAGAATAACTTTGACGGTGGGCAAGGTCTACCTGGTGGGCGCCGGTCCCGGCGACCCCGGTCTCCTTACTCTCAAGGGCCGGGCCTGCCTGGAAAAGGCAGAGGTGGTCGTTTATGACCGGCTGGTGGACGCGCGGCTTTTGCGCTACGTGCCGCCGGACGCGGAGTTGATCTACGCCGGTAAGGCTCCCGGTAGACATACCCTCGGACAGGAGGCCATTAACGCCCTCCTGGTAGCGAGAGCGCGTGCGGGTAAGGTGGTCGTGAGGCTCAAAGGAGGCGACCCTTTTGTCTTCGGCCGGGGCGGGGAAGAGGCGGAGGTGCTTGCGGCGTACGGCATCCCTTTCGAGGTGGTGCCCGGAGTCACCGCTGCCGTGGCCGTACCGGCCTATGCCGGTATCCCGGTAACCCACCGACGGTTTAACGACAGTCTGGTGATCATTACCGGCCACGAGGAGCCGGAGCGCCAAACGAGGCTCTCGTGGGACGGACTGGCCCCAGGTGCGGCCACCTTGGTTTTCCTCATGGGGCGGCAGAATCTCGCGGCCATCTGCGCCCGCCTGGTGGCCCGAGGGTGGGATGCGGCGACACCCGTGGCGGTAATCGAGCGGGGAACCACGCCGGAGCAACGCACGGTGGTCGGGACGCTGGCCGACATCGCCCGGCGGGCGGCGGCGGCCGGCGTCGGTCATCCGGCGGTCATCGTGGTGGGCAAGGTGGTCGGCTTGCGGCCGGGGCTTGCCTGGCGCGAGGAAGCACCTCTCTTTGGCCGGCGCATTGTCGTTACCCGGGCCGCCGGCCAGGCATGCGGCCTGGCCGAGGCGCTGGAGGCATCCGGGGCGGCGGTCGTGGAGTTTCCCACCATTGCCCTTGTCCCGCCTCGGGATCCAAGACCGCTGGAAGCAGCCGTGGACCGGGCGGGAAGCTACGACTGGCTTATCTTTACCAGCGCTAACGGTGTCGCGATGTTCTGTGCTCGCCTCTGGGCCCGCGGCTGGGACGGGCGCGCCCTGGCCCGGGCGCGAATCGCCGCCATCGGCGCCGCCACCGCCCGCGCCCTTCGTACTTGGGGCTTAAGGGCCGACGTGGTGCCGCAGCAATATCAGGCGGAGGGATTGCTTGCCGCCCTGGCGGGGGAGGAGTTGGCCGGGAAGCGGGTTCTCTGGCCGCGCGCGGCGGTGGTACGGCCGGTGCTGGCCACGGGTTTACGCGCCCGGGGCGCCGTAGTGGACGAAGTGGTGGCCTACGAAACGGTCATGCCCCAGACCGATGGCAGCAGCTTGCGGTCCCTGC
>JACIYD010000194.1 GCA_014360105.1 Clostridia bacterium | reverse complement strand
TGCTGGTCCGGCAGGGCTTTATCGTCAAGCTCGGGATCGACCTGAAAACGCCGCCGGACGCGGAAGAACTGGACGCCAGAGGCAAGGTGGTCGTGCCGGGCCTCATCGACCTGCACGTTCACCTGCGGGAGCCGGGCGAGGAACAAAAGGAGACGATTGAGAGCGGTCTGCGGGCCGCGGTGATGGGCGGTTTCACCGCCGTTTGTTGCATGCCCAATACTACGCCGCCGCTGGATAACGCGGCCGCCATTGCTTACGTTCTGCGGCGGGCGGCGTCCGTGGGACTAGCCCGACTTTATCCTATCGGCAACATCACCAAGGGTGGTCAAGGAGAAGAACTGGCACCGCTGGGAGAACTGGCCGAGGCGGGAGTGGTGGCCTTTTCGGACGACGGCCGGCCTGTGGCCAACGCCCGGCTAATGCGCCACGCCCTGGAATACGCCCGCCTTTTCCGGCGGCCGCTCATCAGCCACTGCGAGGAACCGGAGCTGACCCGCGGCGGCCAGATGAACGAGGGGTATTACGCCCGGCTTTGGGGCCTGGCCGGTATGCCGGCGGCGGCGGAAGAAATCATGGTGGCACGAGACATCCGCCTGGCCGCCCTTACGGGAGGCATTCTTCATCTAGCCCATTTGAGCACGGGGGGCAGCGTGGCCCTGCTGCGCCGGGCGCGGGAAGAGGGTCTCGCGGTGACGGGTGAGGTCACGCCGCACCACCTCTTCCTCACCGAAGAGGCGGTGCGGGGCTACGAGACGGCGGCCAAGGTCAACCCGCCCCTGCGTACCGCTGAAGACGCGCAGGCGCTGCGCGAGGCGCTGCGGCAGGGCCTGGTGGACGCCATCGTCAGCGATCACGCGCCGCACGCACTTCACGAAAAAGAAGTGGAGTTTGAGGCTGCTCCCTTTGGCATTAGCGGTCTGGAAACGGTCGTGCCCCTGGTGCTTACGCATCTAGTGGCTCCGGGCATTCTTACCTGGGGGCAGGCGGTGGCCCTCTTGAGCACGCGTCCGGCAGGCATTCTCGGTCTGCTCGGCGGGTCGCTGGCCGGCGGGCAGCCAGCGGACATCACCATTATCGACCCGGAGCTGGAGCTGGTGGTCGACCCCGAACAGTTTCAGTCGCGGGGCAAAAGTACCCCCTTCCGCGGTTGGCGTCTCCGCGGCTGGCCGGTAGCGACTATGGTGGGGGGCAAGCTGGTCATGTTCGAACGCCGCATCCTGCATCCGGGCGGCACAGGAGGGGAGACTAATGCCGCGCCAACAGGACTTGCATAGGGTAATGGTCATCGGCTCGGGACCGATCATCATCGGCCAGGCGGCAGAATTCGACTACGCGGGTACCCAGGCGTGCAAGGCCCTGCGGGAAGAGGGCCTGGAGGTAGTTCTGGTCAATTCGAACCCGGCAACGATCATGACCGACGCCAATATGGCCCAGCGGGTCTACATGGAGCCCTTAACGCTTGATTTCGTCGCCCGCATCATTGCCCGGGAAAGGCCGGAGGGCCTCTTACCCACCCTGGGCGGTCAGGTGGGGTTGAATCTGGCCTGGGAGCTGGCGGAAAAAGGGGTACTGGAGCAGTACCGGGTGCGCCTTTTGGGAACGCCGCTGGAGGCGATTAAACGCGCCGAGGACCGGGAACTCTTCAAGGACCTGATGGAGCGCATCGGCGAGCCCGTGCCGGAAAGCACGATCGTCACCACGGTAGAGGAGGCGGTGGCCTTTGCCCGCGAGATCGGCTACCCGGTCATCGTCCGTCCGGCCTATACGCTCGGCGGCACGGGAGGCGGCATGGCTGGCGGCGAGCAGGAACTGAGAGAAATCGTCACCCGGGGGCTGAAGGCCAGTCTTATCGGCCAGGTGCTGATCGAGCGCTCGGTGGCGGGGTGGAAGGAAATCGAATACGAAGTGATGCGCGACGGTGCCGACAACTGCATCACCGTCTGCAATATGGAGAACATCGACCCGATGGGCATCCACACCGGCGATAGCATCGTCGTCGCGCCCTCGCAGACTTTGAGCGACCGCGAGTACCAGATGCTGCGCGCGGCCTCCCTGAAAATCATCCGGGCCCTGGGGATCGAAGGCGGCTGCAACATCCAGTTCGCCCTGGACCCCGCGAGCTTCCGTTACTACGTCATCGAAGTCAACCCGCGGGTGAGCCGCTCGAGTGCCCTTGCTTCCAAGGCAACCGGCTATCCCATTGCCAAGGTGGCGGCAAAAATCGCCGTGGGCCTGCGCCTGGACGAGATCGTCAATGCGGTGACGGGCAAGACCTACGCCTGTTTCGAACCCGCGCTCGACTACGTGGTCGTCAAAATGCCGCGCTTTCCCTTCGACAAGTTCACCACCAGCGAGCGGCGGCTGGGGACGCAAATGCAGGCGACCGGCGAGGTAATGGCCATCGACCGCACCTTCGAGGGAGCGCTCCTCAAGGCGATGCGCTCGCTCGAGGCCAATACACCCGGTCTCTACCTGCCGGAACTGACCGCGCTGCCGGATGAGGAACTGGAAGCCCGCCTGCGGCGGGCCGACGACCGGCGGCTCTTTTTTGCGGCCGAAGCGCTAAGGCGCGGCCGGCGGGTGGAGGATCTCGCGGCGCTGACCGCCATCGACCCCTTCTTCCTGCGCAAGCTCAAACTCCTTGTATCCTGGGAAGAAAGAATCCGCCATGCTCCGGAACTTACGCCCGCGCTGATGCGGCAGATCAAGCGGTTGGGCTACGCCGACGGCCAGATTGCCGCGCTGCGCGGCGTGGCCGAGGAGGAAATCACCCGGTGGCGGGAAGCCCAGGGCATCGGCCCGGTCTACAAAATGGTCGATACCTGCGCCGCCGAGTTCGAGGCGCAAACGCCCTACTATTACTCGACCTACGAAGAGGAAGACGAAGCCCAGGTCAGGGAGGGCAAGCGGGCCGTGGTGCTGGGTGCCGGGCCGATCAGGATCGGCCAAGGCATCGAGTTCGACTATTGCTCCGTGCACTCGGTCTGGGCGTTGCGCGAGGCGGGCTGGCAGGCGGTCATCATCAATAATAACCCGGAGACGGTGAGTACCGACTTTGACACGGCGGACCGGCTCTACTTCGAGCCGCTGGCCGCCGAGGATGTGCTGGCGGTGCTCGGTAAAGAAAAGCCTGACGGCGTGGTGGTGCAGTTTGGCGGCCAGACGGCCATCAACTTGGCGGAGACGGTGGACCGGGCGGGCTATTGGGTCTTGGGGACAAGTGTGACCCACATTGATTGCGCCGAGGACCGGGACAAGTTCGATGCGCTGCTCGGGCGCTTAGGCATTCCCCGGCCGCCGGGAGGAGCGGCCACTTCCGTGGACGAGGCGAGGGAGATTGCACGGCGGGTGGGCTACCCGGTGCTTGTACGGCCCTCGTACGTTCTAGGCGGGCGGGCGATGGAAATCGTCTACGACGAAGAAGAGCTCATCCACTATATGGCGACGGCCACCAAAGCCTCCCCGCGCCACCCGGTGCTAGTGGACAAATACCTGCCGGGCCGTGAGGTAGAGGTCGACGCGGTGGCCGACGGCCGCGACGTCCTGATCCCCGGCATCATGGAGCATATCGAACGGGCGGGCATCCACTCGGGCGACAGTATCGCCGTTTACCCGGCCTATTCTCTCAACGAGGCCCAGACCAAGCAGATTACCAATTACACGACGATCCTGGCCCGCGCTTTGGAGGTAAAGGGGCTCTTGAATATCCAGTACGTGGTTTACCAGGGTCGGGTTTACGTGCTGGAGGTGAACCCGCGCTCCAGCCGCACCGTGCCCTTCCTCAGCAAGGTAACCGGCGTGCCCATGGTCAAGGTGGGCCTCAGGGTCATGCTGGGCGAGAGCCTGCGCGACCAGGGATATAACGGCGGGTTACTGGACCCGGCCGGGCACGTCGCGGTAAAGGTACCGGTCTTCTCCTTTGCCAAGCTGCCGAAGGTCGA
>JACIYD010000193.1 GCA_014360105.1 Clostridia bacterium | reverse complement strand
TGGCGGAACTGGCAGACGCGTACGTTTGAGGGGCGTATGGGCTAGTCCCGTGCGGGTTCAAGTCCCGCCTCGGACACCATTAATTGTGTCTGTGGCGAGCGCGAAAGCAACTCCGGTCCCGAGTGGCGGGCCGGGGTTATTATTTTTCGCAACGTGCCTTGGGAGGCCAAGCCGGCCCGAAGCCGCAACAGGTAAAATTACGGCGGAGGAGCAAGAGCGGCAACTACTGCCGCCCGCCCCCAGGGATGTTTCAGGCCGCCTACGGTGACAGCACCGATCTCCTCGTAAGGCCTCAAGCCCACGGTATTACCCGGAGCCGCTACGATGACCGGCCCGCGGCTGGTGCGCCAGTAACCGGCCAGGGAAAGAAGGGTGGCTAACGTCAACCGCTCCCTCACTTCACGGCTGCCGTCGACGATGACCAGTGCCACCGCCCCGGCGCCGTATTCCCCTTCGCGCCGCAGCCAGCCCTCCTTGAAGCCTTGACCCACCGGCCCGCCTTTGCCCTCGCCGCCCAGGGCGATGCATTCGCCGAGGTGCCGCCCCACCGTTGTTGCCACCCGCTCCGGCGGGATGGTTAGCCTGTAGCCGAGAGAACTCGCCAGCGTTGGCCAGGGCACACGTTGGGGATTGAATTCGGTGGAAGAAGTTAGCTTTGCACCGGCAAGGGTAAGCGCCTCTTCAAGGCCGGCCGGCGGCGGGCCACCGACCGCAACGAGGGCTATGTTAATCCCGGCGAGCCGGTCGGCAAGCAGCGCCGGGAGGATATCCTTGCTGAAGGCCTGGGCATGCTGCAGGGCTTTTCTTGCTTCCTCTGCCTCTAAACGCAAGCGGGCGTTCGTCTCACGCAAAGCGGAAACGTCGGCCTCCAATCGGCTCAACATGCTGCTCTGCTGGTTTAGCACGGCCTGGTCGCCCACAATCGTCGTCCCGACAACGACGCCGATTCCCAGCGCAAGGAATACTGCCACCAGCGAGGTCACGTGCCACTTCCAGTCCACCACTTACCCTTGCCCCCCTGGGCCTGGAAACCGGGCCCACCGTTGGCACTCTCAATTAGTTATATCCAGCCGGAGCGCGGCCCAGTCAAGGTCGCCAAAGGGGCTAATCGCAAAACCCTGCACTCGTTCCTCTACCAGCGCGGCCAACGTCGGCCGCAAAAGAGGGATTAGCGGCACCTGGCCCTCCCCGGCCCCTCTGTCGCCGTCAGTCGGACCCGCTTCCGGTAGTGCCGGCCGCCAGTCGGCTCCCTGGTACGGCGCCAACCTTGCCACCAGCGCCGGCCCCGCCGGGTTCGGCGCCGCTGTCGGGCGGGCCTTAAACTTTACGCCCAGAGCGCGGGAGAGCTGGGCGGCCGCTCCTTGAGCCAGGCTCTGGGTGGCCGGAGGCGGCAGGTAAAGGGCGAGACCTTTTGCCGGATAAGACAATTCCACAGGCTCTTTCAACGCTTGGCCGTCTGGCCCCGCCCACGCCGCCCGGCCGTCATCCCAGGCCTGCCCTAAGCCGTCCAAAAGGCGCACCAAGGCCTTCCGGTCGAGTGCTGCTGCTGCCGCGCCTGCCCCCGCTACGCCGCCCGGCCACGCCAGGGCCACCGTGCCCGCCAGGGGAAAAAGCCGCCGGCAAGCCGCAAGCTGAAGGTCCGCCGCGCTTTCTCTCAGGCCGTCCCCATCGAGCCCCAAGGCCAGCTCGACCTCCCCGGCAACGAAGGCGAGAAAAGCTTCCTCGCTTTCCAGAAAACGGACCTCGACGCGCCGTGGCCCGCCGGAAGCTCCGTCGCCTGCCCGGTTGCTTTCCAGGGTAAGAAAATGCCCTCTGACCCATTCCACCAAGGAAAAAGGGCCACTGCCCCCGGCCACGGCCGAGGAATCGGTCCAGCCGCCCGGTCGACCGAAACGCGCACCCGCAGCCTCTACTTGAAAGCGGTCAACAATCGCCGCCGCAGGGCAGGCCAGCGAGGCCAGGAAATCGGCCTGCGGCTGCACCAGGGTAATTTCCACGGCTGCAGGCCCAACCACCCTGATCCCCTCGACCTCCGGGGCTTGACCCCGGGCAAAGGCGGTGACACCCGCGACGTTACGCAGGAGAAACGCCCACGGGGAACCTACCGCCGGGTCGACCAAGCGGGTCAGCGAGTACTTAACGTCCTCGGGACCAATGGGCCGGCCGCTGAAAAAACTCGCCGGCTTTAAGTAAAACGTATAAACCAGGCCGTCCGGGGACCGCTCCCACCGAGCGGCCAGGGCAGGCTGTGGCTTTCCTTCTACCGGATCTCCGGCCACCAGCCCCCGGTAGAGCGCCTGGAGCAGCAGACGTTCCTCCAGTGAAGCCATTTGTGCCGGGTCCAGGCTCTGTGGTTCCTGCGTCAAGGCTACCCGCAACACTTCCGGCCTTTCCTTCACGGGCCGTAGATCATCCCTGCCACCCTGCCCCCTGCAGCCGCTTAAAAAGAAAAGGGCGCACGTCGCAAGGAGGATCGCCGCTCGGCGCCTGCACCGCATCCCTAACGCACCCTGACCAACTTCGGATTGGGTGTAAGGCCGGGAATGCGGCCACGCTTGGTCAGAGGCCGACCGCGTACCTCCTTTAGATCCAGGGTCATGTCTACGGGCGGTGCGCTGGAGATATAACTGCCCACGCCGAAGGCGTCGGCGCCGGCCTGGCGTAATGCGGCAATCCGCTCCGGGTCAAGGCCGCCGGAGACAAAAATGCGCACGTGCCGGTATCCCGCCTGGTCCAGCCGTGCCCTTACTTCGCGCACCAGGTCAGGCGTAACACCCCCCCGTTCCCCCGGCGTATCAAGCCGGACGCCGTAGAGGTTCTCGCCTAACGCCTCGGCTACGCGTAGGGCCTCTTCCGCTTCGTCCTTGAAGGTGTCTATCAGGACCAGCCGAGGAGCCTCCGGCGGCATAATGCGGTGATAGGCCAGGGCGGCCTCGACCGTATCGCCGATAATCAGGAAGACGGCGTGCGGTACCGTGCCCACCGGCTCGCGTCCTGCCAGCTTCGCCGCCAGGATGCAGCTTGCGCCGTCGGCGCCGCCCACGATGGCCGCTCGCTCCAGTACCGGCGCCACCGCCGGGTGCACGTGGCGGGCGCCGAAGCAGTAGACGGCGGCCCCGCCGGCCGCCTCCTTGGCCTTGCGGGCGGCGGTCGCCCAGCCACTGGAATGGGCCAAAATGCCCAAGATCGCCGTCTCAAAAAGGCCAAACTGGTCGTAGGGGCCCGCCAGGCGCAGCACCACCTCCCGTTTTTCAAAGCTGACCCCTTCCGGCAAGGCCCAGATCTCTACCGGCCGATCGGCCAGGAGGTTAACCACCTCGGGCAAACCGGCAAAAACGCCTTCCCGGTGGGCAAAAACTTCTGCCGCTACCGGCGTGTCGCCGCGTTCCAGATGGTGTAGGATTTCATAAGTGCGGACGAAGTAGACGTCGGTCGTCCAACCCTGCATGATTTCCTCGTGCGTGGCCGAGAAAAAACGCCGCTCCGGGCTCACGGTAAACTCCTTGACTTGCCTCAGCGTGGTGACCTCTTTGCCAGCCATCCTTTCCACTCCTCAGCTTCCGGTGCGCCGTAGAGGCGCCGGTAAAGGTGGTAATGACGCAGCACCCGCGCCACGAATTGCCGCGTTTCGGGAAACGGGATCCGCTCTAACTGGGACACGTGGCCCGACCACTGATGCTGCTTTAGCCACTCGTGCACGTGCCCCCAACCCCCGTTGTAGGCGGCGAGAGCCGCTACCAGGTTGCCATCGAATTCCTGCAAGAGATGGGCAAGGTACCAGGTGCCGAGTCTGAGATTGTAATGGGGGTCAAAGAGATAGGCCGGATCGAAGGCCATCCCCAAACGCGCCGCCACCCAGCGGCCGGTTTCCGGCATCAGCTGCATCAGGCCGCGGGCGCCCTGCGGCGACTCCGCCCCGGGCACAAAGCCGCTCTCCACTCTGATCACCGC